>JBAUGM010000572.1:0-3424 GCA_049679725.1 Tepidisphaeraceae bacterium | reverse complement strand
CCATGACGCACGCGACGCTCTTGAACTTGCCCAGGTCCAGCGCGATGATCGTATCGAAGCCCATGCAGTCCTCCAGGTTAGAGAAGCCCCGATCCTCGTCGGATCGGCGGGGGATTGCATGGGTTCTATGCACTGGACCGCGGCCGCGGAACGTTTACCGTAGTTCGATGGTCGTCGGCGCGGCCGCGGCCAGTGAACGGCCTTACGTTATGCAACCGAACCCGTATGTGGCCCTTCAGTAAAAAGCAACCTCAGCCGACCGGCCCGCAGCGCCAGGATCAGGCCCTGCTTGAACTGTCCCAAATGTTCCTGAACAATCCGCAGGACCCGACACCGGGAAGCGATGCGCTTGATGTGGCGCGGTTCGACTACTCGCTCGAGAGTCTTGGCGCGATGGACGAGCATCTGGAGCGAATGCGCGGTCGCGAATTGTCGGACCGCGATTGGAATAGCTTCATCCTTCGCGCCGGCGCATACGTCGGAGAAGTCATTCGCCGCCATACGCCTGCTCCGAAGTCATGGCATTGGCTCGATTACAAGCAGGCGGCAGCTCTGCAACCGATGGTTACGTCGCTCGGCATGAGCATTGGCACAGCCGCTGTTTTGTGGGACGGCAAGGACGGTGTGATCTTCCCTCTGGCCAAGGTGGGCAAGTACATCCAGAACGGCCCGGAAGACAGTGTGAAGTTCTATGCGCAAGTCATCATTGCCGGCCCACCGGCGGTTGCATAACCCCGCAACTATGAATGCCTTCTGAGGTCAAGGCGCTCTTTGCGCGGGGAGTCTGCGCGGGCCGCCGCGCAGCGGTGGCTTCTTTCCTTTGAAGATCCTGTCTTTCCGTCTTTCCGATCGGTCGGTCGTGCCGCGTCGTCGTCGTTCGGGGCCGGTGCGCTTCAAACGACTATTCGAGGGTCATCCCCTTCGACCTGGCTCAGGGGAGCCTTCATTCACCCAGACAAAAACGGGGCCCGCTCGCCTCATTCGCTGCAACGCGGTTCAGCACATCTGACCGCATTTGGTTAGTCGAGGTCGGCGGGTCCGCACGCACTTTAGTGTGCGCGCGAGAAAGGAGACGCGAGCATATTTCCGCAAAAGGCTCGCATCCTCGCGTCCCCTTATCCTCGCCGTCAAGGGTGATCTTCGGTAAGGGAAGATCTTTCCCGGCAGAGCCGGGGCGTATGCTCTTTCTTCACTTCATAGCTGAATTTCTTCTTCTCGTCGAACGTGCTTCAGAAGAGGCCGGCGACGTGCTCCGCGTGGTGTGCATGCTTCAACCGATCCTTCGGCTTCGCTCAGGCCAGGCCATTCGCTCACGTCCCTTCGGCAGCGATCGGATGGGTGGCCTCATTCATCCGTGGACTAAGATGTCGCGATGCCGCACGCCCTGCCACCCCATCGGTTGAAGGTTGCGATCCTCCAGCCGCAGATCGCGCCGAACACGGGCAACATCGCGCGGCTGTGCGTCGCCACCGGCACGGCGTTGCACCTGGTTCGGCCGATGGGTTTTGTCCTGAGCGATCGCGAGCTCAAGCGTTCCGCGATGGACTACTGGCCGCGGCTGAAGCTGACCGTTCATGACGACGACGCCGCCTTCTTCGCGGCGCTGGGCGACGGCAGGCCGTGGCTGTTCACCAGCAAGGGCGAGCGGTCGCTGTGGGATGCGACGTTCGCCGACGGCGACTGGCTGGTGTTCGGCAGCGAGACGCGCGGGATCGATCCGGCGATCGTCGCGAAGCACGCCGATCGCGCCCTTCGCATTCCGCAGGCGCCCGACGAGCGCTGCCTGAACCTCGCGACGGCCGCGGGCATCGGGCTGTTCGAGGCGTTGCGGCAGATTGGTCTGCCCTGAGCTTGTCGAAGGGAGCTTGTCGAAGGGTGCGCCGGCAACGTCCGCATAAATCCGCCACGGCTGAATTCGGTTGACCCCCTGAGCTCGCTCGGGTATCACGGTTCTCGCCTCGCGAGTTCCTCGCCCGACGTTGGGGGCGAGGGTCGCGACGGCTCGCAGTGGGTGACGTTTCGGAACGACCTTCAGAACGTTCTGCGTCAGCTTCGTGAAAACTCGAAGAGCCGCGCCAGTCGCGCCGGTGTTGCGCACACCCGCACGTTTCCGTGCGCGCGTGTGTCGCGCACGCAGGCAGGACGGGCCTGGCCCCGCCGCGAGGATCGGTTGTTGCAGGGAAGGGAGCGTTGTAAGCGTGCGACGAGTTGTTGTTTCCATCGCCGCCGGTTTGGCCGGGTTGGCTTGCCTGGGCGTTTGCCCGGCGAGCGCCGGGACGTCCATTTCGACCTCGACGCCGAGCGCTGCGAATGCGGCGATCGCCGTCGAGGGTTCGGCGCCGCCCGTGTTGCTCGCGTCCACGCTCACCCCCGCTCGTGGCATGGGCTTGCAGCCCATGCTCTTCGGAAGAATGGAAAGACACGGGCCCGAAGCCCGTGCCACGATGCCCCCCGTCGTCGCGCAGGGCAGCTTCGTGCGTGCCGTTCGGCCGCCGGAAACCTCGCAGCCGGGCGTGTTGTGGGTGATCGCGATCGGCGTGGTGCTGTACCGGTTCGGCTCGCGCGTGCTGCGCGTTTCCTGACTCACATCGGCCGGTTGCCGAGCGTCGGCCGCTTGCCGCGCTTGGTCGAACGATCTCGCGTCGCGGGCGCAGCGTCCTCTCCCGAACTCACCGGCTCCGCTGTAAGATGCTCCGGGCACAGTGCATGAAGCGACCGGCCGTTTTCTTCGACCGCGATAACACGCTCATCGTCAGCGACGGGTACCTCGGCGACCCCGAGCGGGTGGTGCTGATGGACGGCGCCGCCGACGCCATCGCCCGGGCGCGCAGCCTCGGGTTCGCGACCGTCGTCGTGAGCAACCAGTCGGGCGTGGCGCGCGGGATGTTCGACGAGGAGGCGGTCCACGCCGTCAACGAGCGGATGGACCGGATGCTGGCGGACCAGAACCGCCACGCCGTCATCGACCGCCACGAGTTCTGCCCGTACCACCCGGATGCGACGGTGGAGCGATATCGCCAGGACAGCGACCTGCGCAAACCCAGGGCCGGCATGATCCTCGAGGCCGCGGAGAAGCTGGCGCTGGACCTCTCGCGCAGCTGGCTGATCGGCGATGCGCCGCGCGACATCGAGGCGGGCAGGGCGGCGGGGTGCCGGACGATCCTGTTCACGCCCAGCGGCGTCGCCGCGTCGCCCGCGGCATCGGCATCGGCGCCGGCCGACGCGCAGCCCGACCATTCCGTCACGAGCCTGATCGACGCGATCGAGTACATCGCCCAGCATCCCGCGACCGGGGGTCGCGAGGGAGAGGAGGATTCGGTGCAATCGTCGGGTTTGTCGGATGCCGAGCAACATCGCACCCCCCTTTCCATCCCGCAGCATCCGCACCTGCCGTCGCGCGTGGAGAGCGCCGCGCGCGTGGACG
>JBAUGM010000571.1:0-6806 GCA_049679725.1 Tepidisphaeraceae bacterium | reverse complement strand
GACCGCCGATACCATCGGCGGCTTTACAGCGGCGGGCGCGACGACCTGCGCAACCGGCGCGGGTGTCGTGGTCAGCGCCGTCGCGGGCTCGGTCATCCCCATCACCTCCCGCGCCAGCGCCCGGTAGTCGGTCGCCCCGTTGCTCGTCGGTTCGTAGGTGATGATCGTCTGCCCGAAGCTCGGGCTCTCCGCCAGCTTGATGTTCCTTCTGATCTTGCTCTTGAAGATCCGGGCCCCTGCCCAAGGCAGGGGCTTGCCCTTCGCGTCTTCGATGAAGGTTTGCAGCTCGTTCACGACCTCGCTCGTCAGCTTCGTCTGCGCGTCGAACATCGTCAGGACGATGCCGGTCACCTTCAGCTTCGGGTTCATCCGCCTGCCGACGAGTTGGACGGTCTCGAGCAGCTTGGCGACGCCCTGCAGGGCGAGGAAGTGCGCCTGCATGGGGATGATCACCTCGCTGGCGAAGGCCAGCGCGTTGATCGTGAGCAACCCGAGCGAGGGGGGGCAGTCGAGGAGGATGTAGTCGAAGTCGTGCTGCGCGGATTCGAGTTTTTCCTTGAGGATCGTCTCCCGGCCGATGACGGAGACCAGCTCGATCTCGGCCGCGGCGAGGTCGATCGAGCCGGGGACGAGGGCGATGTTGTCGTCGATCTTGCGGACCGCTTCGAGGAACCCGCGGCCGTCGACCATGACGTCGTAGAGCGAGACCATCTCGGGGGAGGGGTCGACGCCGTAGTTGATGGTGAGGTGCGCCTGCGGGTCGAGATCGATGAGGCAGACGCGCTGGCCGGCTTCGGCGAGGGCTGCGCCGAGGTTGACGGTCGTCGTCGTCTTCCCGACGCCGCCCTTCTGGTTCATCAGGGCGATGATTCGCATGTGGTCGACCTCCGTGTCCGGTGATGGCTGGCGGAAATCTTCGGGATTTCGGGGGATTCCACAAGGAGGAGGAGGTCGTTCGTCACTGGTCACTGGTCAGGGAGAAGAAAGAGCAGCGTTGCGCCGTCCCTTCCTTGACCAGTGACAAGTGACCAGTGACGAATGACCAAAATAAAAGAACCCTTCCGCCGTGGCCGGGAAGGGTTCTTTTTTGTTCTGCGGCCTAGTTAGGAGCCAAGGCCCAAAACGGATAGTGGTGACTGAGGCATCAGACCGAAGTGCCGGGCGTTGGGAGCCACGAGCCGCCCGACTGAGCAGAGAACTTACTTCTTGCTCGACTTCTTGGTCGTCTTCTTTGCAGCCTTCTTAGCAGCTTTCTTCTTAGCCATGGCGCTGTCACCTCCTTTCGTAGGCGCGAATTTACGAGTTGCAAAAAACAGAGTCAACGATTTTTTGCGGTCGCGACGTTTTTTTCTTGACGCGCGATTCGTGCTCGCGCTGCCCTTGGCGCGCGCGCCGCGCGATGAAGTCGCGCGGAATCGCGCGTGATTTCGCGCGCGTTGAAGAGGGTGATGAACGCAGAGGCGCAGAGAACGCAGAGGGAAGAACGGAGACAAAAAATATTCTGCTTTTCTCTTCTCCTCAGCTCTGCGTCTGTGCGTTCATTCCTCTTCTCACTTGCTTGTGACGCGTTGCGCGGGGAATAAGATGTTCCACTTCTCGATCGAAAGGATTCACTGTGTCTCGCGTCCCTGCACTCGCCAAGCGTCCGCTCGTCCTGATCATCCGTGACGGGTGGGGGAAGAATCCGTTCCCGCAATGGGACCATGCCAATGCCGTCCACCTGGCGAAGCATCCCGTCGCCGACCGGCTGATGGCCGAGTACCCCAACGTGCTCATTCACACGAGCGGGTTCGACGTCGGGCTGCCCGAGGGGACGATGGGCAACAGCGAGGTGGGCCATCAGAACATCGGCGCGGGGCGGATCGTCGATCAGGAATCGGTCCGCATCACCAAGGACATCCGCAGCGGGACGTTCTACGACAACGTCGAGCTGAACCGGGCCATCACGAATGTCCTGGAAAAGGGCTCAAATCTGCACCTTTTCGGCATCGTCAGCGACGCCGGCGTCCACGGGCTGCTCGAGCACCTGTACGGCTGCCTGGAGCTGTGCCGCCGGCGGGGGGTGCCGGGGAATCGGGTGTTCCTGCACGCCTTCACCGACGGCCGCGACACATCGCCCAACTCCGGCCTGGGGTACGTCCGGCAGGTCGAGGCGAAGATGAAGGAACTGGGCGTCGGGCGCGTCGCGACGGTGGTCGGACGCTACTACGCGATGGATCGCGACAACCGCTGGCCGCGCGTGGAGAAGGGTTACCGCGCGATCGCCTTGGGCGACGGCGCGAAGTTCCGCTCGGCGGAGGAGGCGATCACCTGGTACTACGATCACCCGACCGAAGAGAACATGAAAGGCGACGAGTTCGTCACGCCGTCGGTCATCACCGACGACGGCAGCACACCCCGCGCGACCGTCCGCAACGGCGACTCGGTCCTCTTCTACAACTATCGCGGCGACCGCCCGCGCGAGCTGACCAAGGCGTTCGTCCAGAGCGACTTCGCCGGCTTCGACCGCGGCCCGCGCCTCGACCTGCACTACACGACGCTCACCGCCTACGAGCAGGGGTTCCCCGTCCACGTCGCCTACCCCAAGCCGCCGAAGATGGCGAAAATCCTCGGCGAGCTCGCTTCAGCGGGCGGGCTCAAACAATTCCGCTGCGCCGAGACGGAGAAGTTCCCGCACGTCACCTTCTTCTTCAACGACTACCGCGAAACGCCGTTCCCCGGCGAAGAGCGGCAGATGGCGCCGTCGCCGCAGGTCAGCACGTACGACCAGAAGCCGGAGATGAGCGCCTACCAGATCGCGCAGATCGTCGTGGACCGCATCAATGCGAACATCGACGACCTGATCGTCGTCAACTTCGCCAACGGCGACATGGTCGGGCACACGGGCGTACTGTCTGCTGCGGTGAGCGCCGTCGAGCACGTCGACGTCTGCGTCGGCAAGGTCCTCGACGCGACGCAGCGGCAGGGGGGCGTCGCCATCGTCACTGCCGACCACGGCAACTGCGAGCAAATGATCGACCCCGCCACCGGCGGCCCGCACACCGCCCATACGACCTACGACGTCGAGCTGATCGTCGTCGACGACCGCTTCCGCGGGAAGAAGTTGGTCGAGGGCGGGCGTCTGGCCGACGTCGCGCCGACGGCGCTGCACATGATGGGGTTGGCGAAGCCGGGGGAGATGAATGGGAAGTCGCTGATTCCGGCTTGAGGAGGGCGCGTGGCAGAACGGTTCAGTCGAGAATCTCTGCGCATCATCAAGGATGCTGTGCAGGACGATGGTTACAAGAACCTCCGGCCGGCGCTCGATCTGCCAATGCTGTTTGCCTTCCTGGAGCGCTTCGATCATCTCGGATGGATCCCGCCGGTCGACGCCGAAAAGCGGCGACTTCTCGCCGTCCACGATGTTATAATGCATGAGGTCCACGACGACCTGTGCTTCTACGAGTTCTGCTCGAAGGGTGCTCGGGGTGAGCGCGAGCCTTGGCTAACGATCTTCTTTCACGTTGCCTCAAGCTCGCGTATCCGGATCGTTGGCCTTGAGCGGACGCAACAACTGGCGCGCGGCCGCGAGTTTTATCTTCAGCGTGTGCGAGAACGTGTGAAGTCATTGAGCAGACGGCTTCCGCCTTAGGAGGAGAGTTAATGTCTCGGCTCAAAACTGCGCCGGTGCGAAGGAAACGCACTGCGAAAAAGAACGAACTCACTCTTCCGGAGGCGCTGGAGCGGGTGAACCGCGCCGAAGTCGCCGACTCCCTGTCCATATTCTTCGCCACACTGGCGCGCGCACAGCGCGAGGGCGACGAGTTGATGATTCATGAGGCGAAGCGCGCCATCGCCGAAGCCATGCGCGGAATGCCCGAGGAGGACTTCGACGAGCCACTGATGACCGCCCTTCGCAGGCGGGACGAGAAGGCGCGGCGCTAGCCAAGGCGATCTCGCGCCACGCGGGGGAATCCGGGTCTTCGCCTTCAGCTCAGACACCGGCGTGACGGGCGAAATAACGTCGATTCAACGCTCCTGCGACGACTGCGGCACCGACCCGTTGCTCCCCCCCGCAGACCCTCTATAATCCACCGCTGAACAGGAGAGTTGTCGTCATGGCACACATAATTGCCCAGCCTTGCATCGGCACGAAGGACACCGCGTGCGTCGCGGTTTGCCCGGTCGATTGCATTCACCCCACCAAGGACGAGGCCGAGTTCGCGGCGGCCGAGATGCTGTACATCGACCCCGACACGTGCATCGATTGCGGTTTGTGCGTCGACGAGTGCCCGGTTACGGCGATCTTCCCCCAGGAAGACCTCCCGGCCGAGTGGGCCAGCTTCATCGAGAAGAACGCCGAGTACTATAAGAAATAAGAGCACGCCAGCCCGCGCGCCCGCACTAGCGGGGTGCGTCGGGCGAGGGTTGGCGAACAGGTCGCCGGCCCTTGAATGGGAAACCCAAACGGGAAGGAAGCACGAGCAATGAAATGGATCGCGACGATGCTGCTGATGCTGGTCTGCGGAGCCGGCACGATGATCGGGTGTGAGGCGCGCGAAGAGGCTGCGCCGGTGGCGCCGGGAACGGTCGCGCCACGCGCCCAGGACGATCCGACTCCGCCGGGCTCGGAGGCAACGGAACCCGCCGCCCCGACGACCGCCCCGGCGACGCAAGCCAGCGCCGCCCTGGCGATCGTCAACCAGTACTGCGCGGTTGACACCGATCACAAGATCGACCCGAAGGTCACCACCGTCCACGAGGGCAAGACCATCGGATTCTGCTGCGAAGACTGCATCCCCGCCTTCAAGAAAGAACCCGCAAAGTACCTCGCCTCGCTCAAGTAGGCAGGGGCGGGGTCGCTTCAGCGACCCTGTCCTTGCCCAATCAAGAACGCCCTGAACCCGGGACACCCCTCCCGGGTTTTTCTTCAACTGGACTAATACCCCATGGGGGTATATGATGTGGGCGAGTATCGGAGGTTCCAGATGCAATCGGACACACGAAACAAGCTCCGCAACCGGCTCAGGCGCATCGCCGGGCAGGTCGCGGGATTACAAAAGATGGTGGAGGAGGACCGCTACTGTGTGGACGTGCTCACGCAGCTCGCCGCCGTGCGCTCGGCGCTGGACTCACTCGGCGTGGAGCTGCTGAGCGACCACGTCGAGCACTGCGTCGCCGGCCACGCCGAGGGCGACGGCCACGCGAAGGCACGGGTGCGGAGCAAGGACGAGCTGATCCGCGAGATCCGGCAAACGATCGGCCGGTTCCTGGGGTGAGGACTTTGCCCCGCTTGTGTGCTTGGGCAATGACGTCATCCTGAAGCGAGTTTTACGAGCTGAAGGATCTCGGGTGGAAAGCAAGCCTCAAACCCGAGATCCCTCCGGTCGCCTTGGCTCTCATCGGGATGACGTGCAACGACCTGCAACGTTGATTGACAACGTTGCGGTACTCCGGAGTGGGGGACCAGACGAAAGAACTACGATGGCTACTGTGACCAACAACCACGAGCACCAGACAACCGAAGCGATGCTCGCCGTAAGCGGGATGAACTGCGCCAGTTGCGTCGCGCACGTCGAGAAGGCCGCCAAGCGCGTGGGCGGGGTGGAGACGTGCGATGTGAACCTCGCGCTCGGCCGCGCTCACGTGCGCTTCGACGAGGCGAAGACGTCGCCGGACGAGATCGCCCGCGCCGTGACGGAGGCGGGCTATCCCTCGCGACCGAGCGACGCGACGGCGTCGTCCGAACACGAGCACGGCCACGATCACGACCACGATGGCGATGGGTGGTGGTTCCGCCGCGCGATGATCGCGCTGGCGCTGTGGTTCCCGGTGGAGGCGACGCACTGGATCCTGAAGCTCGCCTCGCCCGCCGCGACGGCGCACGCGCACGCGGAGGGTCAGGTCAACTGGATGACGTGGGCGGGGCTGATCACGAGCACGATCGCGATCGTCTACGTCGGCGCGGCCTTCTACCGCAGCGCATGGGGCGCCCTGCGTCGCGGCACGACGAACATGGACGTGCTCATCGCCATGGGCGCGACCGTCGCGTATGGCTACAGCCTCGCGTCGCTCGTCGGCTACCTCGCCGGCTGGTGGCGGACGCTGCCGGACCTGTACTTCATGGAATCGACGGGTCTGCTCGCACTGATCAGCCTCGGCCATTGGCTCGAGGCGCGGGCGCGCAACGCCGCGGGATCGGCCATCCGCGAATTGATGAACCTGGCGCCGGCGGTGGCGCTGCGCTTGGAGGGTTCAGGGTACAAGGTTCAGGGTTCAGGAGATGCAGAGAAAACCGGGACGGGGACGGTTTCCTCGGGGACGAAAAAAACCGGGACAACGAAAGAAACCGGGACGGGGACGGTTTCTTCGTCCTCCCTGAATTCTGAACCCCGAACCCTGAACCCTGAACCCTCGGCGGTGCCAGTTGCCGCGCTCCGCGTCGGCGACCGCGTCCTCGTCCGCCCGGGCGATCGCGTGCCGATCGATGGCGTTGTGACCGAAGGCCGATCCAGCGTCGACGAATCCATGATCAGCGGCGAGCCGCTCCCCGTGACGCGCGACACGGGCGACACCGTCATCGGCGGCACGCTCAACGTCGACGGCCGGCTGATCGTGCGCGTCGCGAAGGTCGGCAGCGAGACGGCGCTGGCGCAGATCGTTCAGCTCGTCGAGCGCGCCCAGTCGAGCAAGCCGCCCGTGCAGAAGCTGGCGGATCGGATCTCCGCGGTCTTCGTGCCCGCGGTGCTCGGCATCGCGCTGCTCACCGGCATCGGCTGGTACGCGTGGGGCGCGGGACATGGCTGGGACAGCGCGACGACGTGGGG
>JBAUGM010000570.1:0-4492 GCA_049679725.1 Tepidisphaeraceae bacterium | reverse complement strand
GGGTTCTGTTGCTTCGAAGACAAGAAACCCGCCGCAAGCGGCGGCGCTTCACGCATGGGCTACTTCTTCGTCGCGTAGGTGCGACCGAGATAGCCGACGATCACCCGCTTCAGCTCCAGCGGGTCGATGCCGCCCGTGTTGCGGTAGAGGATCTTGCCGCCCGGGGCGACGACGATCGTGTGCGGCAGCGGGCCCTCCCACTTCTCGTCGAGCGACGTCATGGCCGCGTCGCGGTCGCCGTCGACTTTCAGGATGTAGTTCTTGCCCGAGGCGTGCAGTTCTTTCAGCTGCGCGAGCGCGCGATCCTTGCGGTCCACCTCGTCCATCGAGATCGTGATGAACTCGAAGTCGCGCTTGCGGTACATGCGGTTCATCGTCACGAACTCGGGTAGCTCAGCCACGCACGGGGCGCACCACGTCGCCCAGACGTTGATCACGCGCAGCTTGTTCGAGTCCGCGTTCTTCGCCAGCGCCTTGATCCCGGCCGCGTCGATGTCGGACAACTCGACGGGCTCCGCGTCGACCTTCGCGAAGTAACCCTTCACGTCGCCCTGCTTGTACGACCACTTTGTCGAGCAGCCGAAGACCTTCGTCTTCTCGACGGGCACGGGTTTGCCGGCGAGCAGCGCGTCGATCGCGTTGCGCGCGTCGTGGCTCGTCGGCGGCTTCACTTCACCGTCGTCGATCCGGCCCGTGTAGCGCAGCTTGCGCTCTTGGTCGAAGATGAAGACGTGCGGAGTCGCCTGGCAGCCGTAACTCTTCGCCGCCGCCTGCGCGTCGCCGTCGTAGAGGTAGGGGAAGGCGAAGCTGCGCTCCTTGGCGCGGAGCTTCATCGATTCGAAATCGTCCTGGAGATCCGTGTAGCCCAGTTCGTCGAGGCGCACCGCCTTTGGATCATTCGGGTTGATCGCGACGACGGCCACGGCTTTGGTCGCGTAGTCCTTGTGCAGGTCGATAATGCGCTGCTCGTATGCGTTGGCGGTGGGGCAGTGGTTCGTGGTGAAGACGATCACGAGAACCTTCGCGTCCTTGAAGTCGCCGAGCGTGTAGTCCTTGTCGTCGACGCCCTTGAGCGCAAAGTCCGGCGCGGCCGAGCCGATCTCGAGAGTCTTAGGCTCGAACTTCTCCGCCGCGCGAAGGGCGGAGCAGGTCAACAACGCCAGGGCGACCAGGCAAGTCCGCAATGCTGTCATATCTGCGCCTCCGCAAGTGAACCGACTTCGATCATCGTCACGATGTGCGCCATCCACAACGGCAGGGCGCGTCGGATGCATTCATCGAACCTCCACCCTCAAACCTCCAACGCCATGCTCGTCGACTACTGCAAGCACAACGGCTACGACCCGTCGCTGCTGGAGAAGAAGGGGCCGTACGAGCAGGACATGGACATGTTCGCCGGCTTCTCGATGAAGCAGCAGGCGATGACGATCTCGCTCGTGAGGCAGACGCCGACGCAGACGAAGGTGAAGATCCGCTTCGCCAACGTGAACTACCCCCCGGAGTTGCAGGAGTATTACAAGGTTGTCTGGCCGGCGATCGATAAGCAGATCTTCCTGGATAAGGCGGTGGATTAGCGCCTCTTGTCTCTTCTCCCGGTACTCCGGGAGAAGGTTAGGATGAGGGTGATTTGGTTTGTCGACAGCCGTTCGACGTCCGAAATCACCCTCACCCCCACCCTCTCCCGGAGTACCGGGCGAGGGGGTAAGGCGGTTATTCTCTTCCGCATGACGCCCGCCGTCTTCGCGTTTCCGACGACGATCGTGTTCGGCGCGGGCAGCGTCGCTGAGATCGGCGGGCGGTTGGCGGCGCTGGGGGCGAGCAGGCCGCTCATCGTCACCGATCCCGGCTTTCGCGCGACGGGCGCGTTCGAGGTGGCGCGATCCGCGTGCCCGCGCGATGCCGAACTCTTCGCCGGCGTCAACCCCAACCCATCGGAGCACGACGTCCAAGCCGCCGCCGCGGCGTTCCGCGAGCGCGGCTGCGACGCGGTGATCGGCCTGGGCGGCGGCAGCGCGATCGACGTGGCGAAGATCATTCGCCTGCGCGCGCGTTTCCCGGAATGGGACCTGCGCGATCCGCTTCCCGCGAAGATCGTCGGCGAGCTCGCGCCGCTGGTTGCCATCCCGACGACCGCCGGCACCGGCAGCGAGGTGGGCCGCAGCTCGGTCATCACGATCGATCGGCAGAAGCGCGTCATCTTCCACCCGTCGCTCCTCGCCAGGCTCGTCATCCTTGACCCGCAACTCACCGTCGACCTGCCGGCGACGATCACGGCCGCCACCGGCGCCGATGCGCTGACGCACTGCATCGAGTCGTTCACGTCGCCGGCGTTTCACCCGCTGTGCGACGGGATCGCGCTGGAGGGGATCCGGCTGATCGCGGATGCGCTGCCGCGCGCCGTCAGCGAGCCGATGAACCTCGACGCGCGCGGGAAGATGCTCATCGCCGCCACGATGGGCGGGATCGCGTTCCAGAAGGACCTCGGCGCCGCCCACTCGCTCGCCCACCCGCTCTCGGCGATCTGCGGCCTGCACCACGGGTTGGCCAACGCGCTGGTCCTCCCCGCGGTGATGAAGTTCAACGCCCAGCGCAAGCCGTGGCTGTACGAGCGCGTGGGCAAGGCCATGGGTCTGACCAACGCGGACGACGACGCGACCGTTCAAGCGGTCGAGTCGCTGCTGCGCGGCGTCGGCATCACCGGCGGGCTGCGCGGGCAGGACGTGACGGATGTCCAACTCGACGCGCTCGCCGATGCCGCGTTCGCCGATGGGTGTCACCAGACCAACCCCGTCCCCGTGACGCGCGACGACCTTCGCCGGCTCTACGAGGAGGCGATGTAACGACATGGTCACACCGACCCGCCCATTCATCGATGGCGAACCCCGCGCCAGCGCTAGCGCCGGCGAGCGGATCGCCCTGATCAACCCCGCGACGGAGGAGCCGTTCGCGGAGGTCGAGAGCGCCAGCATTGACGACGTCGACCGCGCGGTGACCGGCGCGCAGCGCAGTTTCGAGCAAACCTGGCGCGACCTCGCGCCGGGAAAACGCGCCGAGATCCTCTTCGCCATCGCGCGCCTCCTGCGCGAGCATCGCGATGAGCTCGCGATGCTCGATGTTCAGAGCGTGGGCAAACCGATCGCCGATGCGCGCGACGAGGTGATGCTCGGCGCGCGGATCTTCGAGTACTACGCCGGCGCGATCTCCACTTTCACCGGGCAGACGATCCCCGTCGCCTCGGGCGGGTTCGACTTCACGATCCGCCAGCCGATGGGAGTGGTTGCCGCGATCGTGCCGTGGAACTTTCCGTTCCCCATCGCGTGCTGGAAGGTCGCCCCCGCCCTCGCTGCGGGGAACACGGTCGTTTTGAAACCCGCCAGGCCGTCCCCCCTGAGCGCACTACGTCTCGCCGAACTCGTTGGCGAGGCCGGTTTACCGGCCGGGTCTTTACAAGTCCTCCCCGGCGCGGGCAGCACGACAGGCGCAGCCCTCGTCATCCACCCGCTGGTGCGAAAGATCTCCTTCACCGGCTCCACCCAGATCGGGTCGCGCATCATGTCCCTCGCCGCGCGCGACATCAAACGCATCTCCCTCGAGCTGGGCGGAAAATCCCCCAGCATCGTCTTCGCCGACGCCGACCTCGCGCGGGCCGCGACGACGTCCCCCATGTCCGTCTTCGCCAACGCCGGCCAGGACTGCTGCGCCCGCAGCCGCGTCTTCGTCGAGCGACGCATCTTCGACGACTTCGTCGACCGCTTCGTCGCGGCGACCAAGGCCATCGTCGTCGGCGACCCGACCGGCGAAAAAACGCAAGTCGGCCCGCTCGTCTCCGCGCCGCAGCGCGACGCGGTCGAATCGTTCCTCGCCGGCGCCTGGACGCAGAAGCGCCGCTTCGCCTGCGGCAACACGCGCGTCGGCGACCGCGGCTACTTCCTCTCGCCCACCATCGTCCTCGACTGCGACGTCACCGATCGCATCTGGCGCGAAGAAGTCTTCGGCCCCGTCGTCTGCATCCGCCCCTTCGACGACGAAGAAAAGATGCTCCGCGAGGTGAACGACTCGCCCTACGGTTTGAGCGGCTCCCTCTGGACGCGCGACCTCGCCCGCGCGCTTCGCGTCGCAAGAAGAATCGAGTCCGGCGTCCTCAGCATCAACTCCCACTCCTCCGTCCACGTCGAAGCCCCCTTCGGCGGATTCAAGCAATCCGGCATCGGCCGCGACCTGGGCATGGCGGCGATGGAGGGGTACACGGAAGTGAAGAACGTGTACGTGGGTGGATGAAGCAAGGCGAACGCACAGACGCAGAGGATCGGAGATCGGAAGAGAGAAGAAGGGAGTGCCGCCTCTTCTTTCCTCCTCTACTCTGCTTTTCCGCGTTCGTCCTTTCGGCGTCCTTCCCTTCGGTATCAGGAGCAGCGGTTCGCTCGTGTACGCGCGCGCCGCATCGCGATGACGAAAGCGACGCTCGACGCACCACAGCGGTCCGGTCGTTGCT
>JBAUGM010000569.1:0-2951 GCA_049679725.1 Tepidisphaeraceae bacterium | reverse complement strand
GCCTTGGCCTTCGCCGCCGGCGCTCGCGCGGTGGACACCTTCGCGGCCGGCGCTCGCGCGGCGGGACGGGCAGGCTTCGCGGATTTTGCCGCCGCCTTGGGGGATGATTTCGCGACTGGCTTGGCCTTCTTCGACGCTTTCTTAGCCACTGGCACCCGCGCTCCTTTCGCCGATCTTTGCCCGAACGGGCCTCGGGCAAAGCCCGGAGTTCGGAAAATTGACACAGACCCATAACGCTAATCCCGCCGCGGGTTTCTGTCAAATTCCCGGCCCGGTCTGCGGGCCGCTTGCGGGCGGCGCCCCGGGCAACAATCGATAAACCTGTACGCCGCGAAACGTCGGCGTCGGCGCCACGCGCCAGTTGCCCGCGGCGATGATCTCCTCGGGAGTTTCCTTCGACGAGTGCACCACCAGCCACACGTTCGCGCCGCGGCGAAGTTTCGCGCCGATCGGGATGTTCGTGCCCTTGAACGCGATCACCTCCACGTCGGGACGCGCCACGTAGTAGTTGTAGACGACCGTCGCCTGCGGGATGTTGATCGCGACGGAATCGCCGGGGCGCGTGTTCTCCTGAAGGTAGCGCCCGGCGCCGCGCCAGTCGTCTTTCTCGTATGCGATGAACGATGGGTGCGGAAGCCATCCGATCATCGGCAGCGCGACCATCGCGGCCAGGGCAAGACCGCGCGCCCACGCCGATCTGACCGCCGCCACTCCCGCGCCCGCCAGCACGTACAACGCCCCCGCGCAGACCATCCCGTAGCGCGGCGAGAACATCGGCCGCACGATCATGGAGACGATCACCGGCAGCACGATGCTGGTGGCGAGCAACATCAGGCTGAGCAGCGGGATGCGCCTGTCCCTTGCACGCCTCACGCCGACGACGGCGAAGACCGCCAGCAGGATCAGCGCAAACACCGAATCGGTGTAAGCCCAGAACGAGCGGAGGATCTCGGTGGCGTTGAACGGCTCGATCCAGAAGGTCCGCGCGACCGACCGGGTCCAGCGCAGCTGCGTCGGCAGCCACGGCGCGAACAGGAGCAGGGAGACGGCCTGAAGCGCGAGCCAGCGCAGGATCGACACCTTCGGCTTGGGTCCGCGCACGAACAGGACGGCCAGGGCGAGGTTCTGCGCGAGGATGACCAGCGCCGCGAACGGGTGGGTGTACAGCATCGCGACGACCACGGGCACGTAGGCGATCGCGCTTCGCCGGGAGCCGTCGACCAACCGGAGGAACAACTCGCACGACCAGAGCGACAGCGCCAGGAAAAGTGCGTACCCGCGCGCCTCCTGCGCGTAGTGAAGCTGAAAGGGCGAGAGCGCCATGAGGGTCGTCGCCGCGCATGCCGCGACGAAGCCGCCCGCGCGCGTGGCCAGATGCCACGTCGCCCAGATTGCCATCACGCTGGCGATGACGGACGGGACGCGCACCGCGAACTCCGAGTCGCCGAACACCCGCACCCAGCCGCCCAGCATGAGGTGGTACAGCGGCGGCGTCTGCTCGAAGAACCGCACCGACTCGATCAGCTGCTCGAGCGGCGTGAGCGCGATGCCGATGCTCAATCCTTCGTCGTACCAGATGCTCTGCGCCCCCAGGTGGTGGACGCGCCAAGCCGTGGCGAGGAGGAGGATCGCGGGGAGGGCGAAGCGGCGCAGCCACGCGCGTTCGGTGGTTGCCTCGCGTGTGTCATCCTGAGCTATTGCGAAGGATGTCGTCACGAACGGAGAGGCCCTTCATCCTCGGCTAGATCCTTCGGAGTACCCCGATGCCTGTCTGAGAAGTCCTGATCGTGGTTTGGGCGTCTCGCCCGAGCTTAGTGGCGGAGCCGTTCCGCGGGAATGCTCGGGCGAGACGCCCGAGACGCCCAAGCCACGAACCGCGAACTCAATCTGCAGCGCGATTCGTTGCGACCCATCGCCCTTGATCCGCGCTGCTGAGGATCGCCACGTTCGCCCGCAGGGTCGCCGCGCCCTCCTCCAGCGTGCACAGCGGCGGCGCTTTGCCCTCGACGGCATCGAGGAACGCGTTGGCCTGGCGGACGAACATGACGTCGCGCTCCAGCGGGGCGCCGCCGTGATCGGTCCACTCGTCGCCCGGGCGCTCCATGTGGCGCCAGCGGGCGTTGTGGATTTCGAGCCGTGCGGCGCCGCGCTCGCAGACGACGGTGATCGTCGTCTCGTTCGGCGGCTGGTGCTGGTTGAGAGAATAACTGGCCATCACATCACCATGACGCGCGATGACGTGGACGGTGTCTTCGACATCGACGCCTTCGATCGCCTTGTGATCGATGTCCGCAACGACGCGATCGATCTCCCGGCCGAGCAGCCACTGGCCGGCGTTGAGCACGTGCGTGAGCGCGTCCTGCACCGCCCCGCCGCCCATCTCGCGCCGGGCGTAGTACGTGTTGCGGTACGCGGGGCGGAAAAACGGAAAGTTCTGCCCCGCCACCGCGACCAGCTCGAGCGGCCGACCGAACCGGCCGGACGCCAGCGCCGCCCGCATCTGGGCCAGCGCCGGATGCGCCCGCAGCACATACGCGACGGCCGCGATGACCCGGTTCTTCGTGACCGCCGCGATGAGTGCGTCGACCCCGTCAAGCCCGACGCCCAGCGGCTTCTCGATCAGCACGTGCACGCCGCGCTCGGCGAGCTGCATTGCCTGCGGAACGTGCAGCGGCGCGGGCGTGGCGATGACGGCGGCGTCGAGCGGTTGCTCGAGCGCGGCGTCGAGCGACGGGAACGCTTTCGCCGCCGGATATCGAGCGGCGATCGTAGCGCGGAGTTCAGGGTTGACCTCGACGAACCAGACGCGCGCGCGCTCGGTCGCGAGGAAGCAGCGGAGGTGTCGCTCGCCAATCGATCCGGCGCCGACGACGAGCACGTGATGGGCGGTCGATTTCACCGTTGGTCCCCTGGAGCGCAGGGCGATCGCATGTGGACACTCCAGTAGGGGC
>JBAUGM010000568.1:0-2372 GCA_049679725.1 Tepidisphaeraceae bacterium | reverse complement strand
GAATCCGATTTTGTCGTAACTCCTTTTGCGCGCTTCTCACGACATTCGCGCACGATCGCGTCGCGGCGCGCGGGAACGAGGGTGCGAGCACCCCGGCGTTTGGGGGTGAGGCGATGCAGACAATGCTGGCGTCAGTTCTTACAATCCCCCGCCCGTGGAACCGATCGCCCCGCAACCGCCGCAGTTTCTGGACGTCCCGCGCCTGCTCGAGGCCAGCCAGCCTCGGAGGCGCGCGGGGTGGTTCTGGTACGCGGCGGGGGGATTCCTCCTCCTCGTCCTGATCAGCACGTATCTCAGCTCGCAATCGCCCACGCTGGCGGCGGTGATGCGGTTGTTCTCCGGGCTCGTCATGCTGATGCTCGTGGCCGGGATGGGACTGCTGACGTTCGCGGCGGCCAAGCGGCAGCAGGCGGAGGTGCAGCAGCTCGTCGCCGTCGAGGAGCTGATGCAGCTCCGCCGATGGGGTGAGGCGGCGGCGATCCTGGACGGGATGCTGTCCGAGCCGACGCGCACGCCGCAGGCGCGCGTGCAGGCGTTGATCTACCTGTCGACAGTGCTGGCGCGCTACCACCGGTTTGCCGACGCGATCGCGGTGCACGAGCACCTGCTCGAGCACGTGAACATGGACGCGGGGACCGCGCAGGGGCTGCGGCTGGCACGGGCGATGTCGATGCTGCGCGAGGATCACCTCGTCGATGCCGATCGCGCGATGGCGGAGTTGCGCCGCGCCGATTCGGAGCGACGATCGGGCGGGCTGGCGCTGCTGGAGATCTACCGTGACGTGAAGACCGGCCACCCGCAGGAGGCGGTCGAGATCTTCGAAGAACGGCTGCCGTCGCTGCGCGAGCAGCTCGGCCATCGCACGGGCGATGCGTACTACCTCGCCGCCAAGGCGTACGATGTGCTGGGCCGCGAGCCGGAAGCGGGTCGCGCGTACGAGCGCGCGACGCTGCTGGCGCCGCTGGCGGAGCTGGAGCGCAGGTACCCGGAGGCGGCGTCGTTGTCCGAGAAGTATCCGCCCGCGCTGGCGCCGGCGGCGTAGGAGAAGAGGTGACGGAGTGGGGAGTGAGGGAGTGACGGAGTAAAGGCTTCCCACTCCGTCACACCGTCACTCTCCACTCCGTCACGATTTTTGAATCCATGATCCCCGCCGAAGCCATCATCACCCGCGTGCGACGAGACCTGACGCTCGGCGCGGTCCTCAAGTCGCTGATCATCGGCGTTGCCGTCGTCGTTTTCCTGATGCGCGGAGCGATGGGATCGAGTCACCTCCTGGTCCTCGCGCTGCTCGGCTTCGCGTGGGTCCTGCTCAGCTATCGCAGCGCGATGGGCTCGCGCAGGGCGGCGGATTCGCAATCGCTCATCGCCGCCGGCCGGTACGAGGCGGCGGAGGAGCAGATCGAACAGGTGCTGGCGACCTTCTCGCTGTTCCGCACGAGCAAGCTGCTGGGCATCCACCAGCTCGCGGTGCTGCGGCACGCGCAGCGGCGCTGGTCGGACGCTGCCGTTCTGTGCCGCGCGCTGCTGGGGCGGCGGCTCGGTCCGATCCGCGGGGTGAACAAGCAGTGCCGGCTGATGCTGGCGGACTCGATGCTGGAATTGGGCGACGCCAGCGGCGCGCACGAGGCGCTGGCCGGGCTTTACCAGCAGCGGCTGACGCTGGCGGAGGCGATCAACCTGCTGGCGGTGCAGGCGGATTTCCACGCCCGCGCCGGCAACTGGGCGGAGCTGGCGGCGGGGATCGAATCGAAGGTGCAGCTCGCCGAGCTGATGCCGTCGGCGCTGTCCGCGCGGACGCAGGCGATGCTCGCCCTGGCGGCAAAGAAGACGGGCCGCGACGATTGGGCAAGCTGGCTCACGCGCCGGGCGGAGCTGTTGGCGGACGTGCAGGAGCTGTGCACGCGCCGGCCGGTGTTGTGGGAGTTGTGGGCGATCGGAGATACGGCGCGTGGAGATACGGCGCCGGCGCAATCATCAACTGCGAAAGAGGCACCGACGTCATCCTGAGGTACTCCGAAGGATCTAGCCGCCAACGAAGGGCCCGGCATCCCTGGCTAGATCCTTCGGAGTACCTCAGGATGACAAGGATGCGAATGGGCAACGCGCGCGAGCGCTTGACTGGAACACCAAGGGGCACGGAGGTCGCTATGTGGTCCACGTTCGGAAGAATGGTCGTCGTCGTCATCTCGCTGGGGTTGGTGATCGGCGGGCTGTGGTTGTGGCAGCAGGCGCCGGTTCTGGCATCGGATGCAATACTGTCCGATACAGGTCTACTTTTGCAATCGTTTTGTTGGCGAGATGGCCAGGGGAGGAGTGGAAGCGGAAGAGGTGGGCTGGAGGAATGGAAGCATGCCTGACGCGACGCGCGCATG
>JBAUGM010000567.1:0-9413 GCA_049679725.1 Tepidisphaeraceae bacterium | reverse complement strand
CCTCCGGCCCCTGCCGCCGCGCGTTCCCGCTCCCACACGCGCGGGGCCGTCGACCCCTGCCACGACGACCACGAAGAGGCCGCGATGCCGCGCACGAGCCTGACCAACCCAGAACGGACCGTCCGGTCAGGCAGACGGATACCCGGAACCGGCAGCCTGCTCGTGCGCCGCATGCCCGACGGCAGCGAGCGCTGGTACGGCTCCTGGTACATCGGCGGGCGGCGCGTCAAGCGTCAGCTCGGCCCCAAGCGCAGACGCGGCGAACGCACCGGCCTCACCGAAGCCCAAGCCGAGGTCGAGCTGCGGCGCCTCATCTTCGAGAGCGAGGACCAGCAGCCCGTCAGCGAGCACCTCACGATCGCCGAGCTGGGCGCCCGCTTCATCAAGAACTCCGAGCGCCGCGGCCGCAAGCGCGCCTCCCGCGAGAACCACGACTCCAACCTGCGCGTGCACATCGTCCCGTTCCTCAGAGACCGCCCCGTGCACCTCATCACCCCAGACGACATCGCCACCCTCATCGACATCCTCGAACGCAAGGACCTCGCCTCACGCACGATCCGCGGCATCGTCGGCACGGTCTCAGCCCTCTTCAACTTCGCGCTCGCACCCCAACGCCGCTGGGTCGCCACCAACCCCTGCCAAGGCATCGAGCTGCCCGCGATCCCCGACCCCGTCGAGGTCCGCTACCTCACCCTCCCCGAAGTCGACCGCCTGCTCGCCCACGTCCGCCCCGGCGACTGCCAACAGCTCGACCACGCGCTCTACATGACCGCCGTGATGACCGGCCTGCGCCAAGGCGAGCTGATCGCGCTGCGCTGGCGCGACGTCGACTGGAACGCCCAACGGATCCGCGTGCGCCGCAACTACTCACGCGGCGAGTTCGGCACCCCCAAGTCACGCCGCTCCAGCCGCGCCGTCCCGATGATCGACAGACTCTCCAACGAACTCAGACAGGTCTACAACCGCACCCACCGCCGCAACCCCGACGACCTCGTCTTCGCCCACCCCGCCACCGGCGGCGTGCTCCCCAAGCCCAGCGTCTACGAACGCATGAAGGCCACACTCAGAGCCGCGGGCCTCGACACCACCCACCGCTTCCACGACCTCCGCCACACCTTCGGCACCCACACCGCCGCCGCCGGCGTCCCCATGCGCACCCTCCAAGAATGGATGGGCCACCGCGACCTCACGACCACCCAGCGCTACGCCGACTACGCGCCGAGCCCGCACGAGGGGAGATGGTGGCGGCTGCGTTCTCGCGGGAGGAACGCGACGGTAGGGGGTCCTCCCCGCTGATTCTTGTGTCTGCGTAGCGTTTGACCTCGCATCTACTGACTTTGCAAGACGCTCTCAAAGTCCACAAGCTTCGCTGTTTGAGTCAGGGAATGAAGTGACCCAAGACGTCGCGCAGCCATCCCTTTGATTTCTTCGGCTTGGCCTGCAGCAGAGCCAACATTCTGCGCTCAAACGGATGGGATCCCCTGATCATTTCTCTGATCTCGGATGCCGACCATCTGTCACGCAAAATCACGGCAGCCGCACCCCGCCGCAGTCGATCACAACGGTCCGATGAGTCACCGTTCGGGAGCAGTGGTGAGAGTGCCGCCCAGTCAGAGGTATGCAGCGTGTCCCTGGCAAGTGCGGTGTGCAACGGTGCGAAACTCGCGAGCCAAAGCCGCCGCCGCGTTTCGGCCGTACCAGCAAGGCGAGTTGCCGCGACCAGGACAACCATCGCTCGCAACCTAGCTTGGGCTGTTCGAATGGCAGCCAAGTCCGGCGCGGCGTCAGCCCACTGCTTCGAGCCGAGCTGCCGCCAGAGACCAGCCTGCGGTGAGCACGTCACAGCTAACAACCGAACAGCAGCCTTACTCTTTGGTTCACCCACCCGCGAGCCCACCGCTCCCAAACCAGCCGCCTCAAGCAGGTATTTCAAGCGTGCCGCGCTCGAAACGAGTTCCTTAGGCTCCGCTTCGACCCGGCCCGATTCGAGGTCCAACGCATACCACCAAATCCCGGGTTCCTGCCCCACAACTGCCTGCGCCCCCTCCATGGCGTCAGCAGCAAGCAGCCTACGCAACACATCGCGGCGCATGAGTGGCGATGCTCCCCGAAGGGTATCCGCTGCCAGATCGCGAGATGCCGGGCTACTCGTCCAGACCTCCGGCGTACCCAGAAGATCGACGCGGTCTTTCATCGCCTCGACAACCAACTCCGGCAAGCTCTCGGCGACCACGCTGATCTGATCCGGGCCCGCGGCATTGAGGAAGCTCTCCCGAATCAGCTCATCCGAAAGTTGTGAGCCATTCCGGTACACCGCGACAGCAAGCCGACCTGCCGCTGCGGGAGCGAAAGCCCACAGACCCTGAAGGCGCGGCAACACTCTGAGCTGCGCGAGATCCAAAGCCTTCTCCGGCTCCGCTTCAAGAATTATCTGGAGCCGGTCCTCCTCAGTGGCATGCCAGACATCAGTTCTAGCCTCGGCCGGCCCCAACAGCGCAGCCTTCAACGCCGTCATCTGCTCAGATCCTGGGAACGCGAGGATGACGCTCGCCGCGACTCTCGCCGGTCTCCACCTCGAAAGCGCGTCATAGATCGTGATGAGAACGCTGACATCGCGGCGCCCGTCGTCACTCTCCGCACCAAAGCGGCGAAGGAACGACCTGAGTCTCGGCGAAGGATCAGTGAGGTCGGCTGAAAGCTGATCAACCCATCCGGGGAGCGCTCTTGGTAACTGCACGCACTCCTGGTCGCGCTCAAGCCGCTGGACTACCTGCACCGCGAAGGTCTCGGCATGCTGCGCGGAAACGCGATAGCGAGTCCGAAAGCTAAATGCCCGACGCAAGCGAGGCCACTGCTGTGACCAGACCCTGACAAGCAACTCCTCAAGCTCGGCTGGATCCTCGGTAGAAATTACGTTCGCTTCGGAAGACGGGCCGTAAGCACCCCAAAGCACGATCCGATCCTGCCACGGTTTCGCGTGAGGGCTCCGTTCACTACTGCCCAGTCCCTGCGACGAGACGGTCAGCGGCATACGGTAGGACTCGAGCACCGGTCTTCCATATTTGTCGAAGCTAGGCCTTCTAAACAGGGTCAGAAGGCCGCACAAATCTCTCAGCTCACCGAGGTCGACGAAGTCAACGAAGAGTGCGTGTGACCACACACTACCCGGCCGGGTCGACTCGGGCGCAGGCCAGGTCCTCACGAGTGCTTGCTGCCGCATTGCGTGGACAGGAAGACACGTAAGGTAGTGACGACTAATTCCGCCGAACGCCATATCAGTATAGCTGCGCAGCTCACGCG
This sequence comes from Tepidisphaeraceae bacterium, assembly GCA_049679725.1. GTDB lineage: Bacteria > Planctomycetota > Phycisphaerae > Tepidisphaerales > Tepidisphaeraceae > DASYWJ01. Next base: position 6,113 of record JBAUGM010000567.1, on the reverse strand, counting down.
TCATCTTTGCGTCGACCGCTTGAGAAGCCGCCAACAGGCCGTGGCCATCAGCGTACCCATAGAGGCCCTGATGAACGTCAAATCTCATGCCCGGCTCCCAATGGCCACATAGCGATCTGATGCACGCCCACTGCGGAACCGTCCCCATTGAGAACAATAGCTCGCTCTGCGGCATCGACCCGCGCGAGCTCCTCCCGTCGCGTCTCGTCGACGAAATCGCCGCCTTGGGCGCTAAGTGCGAACAGCCGGACACGCAGCCATTCCCTGTTAGTCTCAATGTACTGGGCGAGCAGCGGCAGATTCCGAGCGACGAATTGGCTAGGAGTGACACCGTTCGCGGCCAGATCCCAAGCGGAAACAACGAACGACACCCGGATTGGGTGCCTTCCCCGCTGTTCACAGATCAATTGCAGCGCGTCGACCAAAGCGACCTGCGTAGGCGGCGTATGCGGTGGGCGGACGGCGGACGATGAGGGAGCGCCTTCTGCTTCCACGGCTGATTGCGCGTCGGCACGTGGACCATCGACGGTTGGACCGTCATGAGCATCGTCGTGCGAGAAGATCGCCGCCAACTCATCAACCTCGCCAATTGTGGCGCCAGCGTCAAAGTTATTAGCGTGCATGAACAGCAGCACACCCTCGCACCGTCTGATCTGCTCGTCGACGTCAACCGGCCACTGCCGATCGACAGTCGCGTCCAGCCAGGTTTCACCGGAGAGGTCGGGAATACGGAGTACTACTTGCTCGAGATCTGACCCGAACAGGAGACTGAGTGCCAACGCTCGATCCTCCGAGAACTCAGTGTGGAGAGCAGGATCGCAGTGTTCCAGATGGCTGGCGATGAGGCTCAGGTACGTTCGGTCATCCTGAAAGCTGGCGAGTCTCAAACCCGGCGTGTAATCACCAACAATCGCCAACCACAGCAACGCCAGAAAGCTCGTCTTCCCAGTGCCAGGAGCACCCACCATAAGGAGCTGACGCTCGAACCCAGTCATCTCGTTGGATCACCCGTGATCGTCCAGAAACTGCGCGTCACTCTCACGGCGGTGCGCAAGTCAAGCAGTGACTGACTTGGCCGCGGTGTCACGAGCCACGATAAGAGGTCCGTCAGCCCTGCCGGCTTGTGCGGCATCGCCAACGGTCGGGCTGCCGTGACGATTATACCTGCTTTCACACCACGGGTTTCCGCGAAGGCGCGCAGTTTGGAAGCCTTCGCCTCAAACCAACTGCGGGTCTCCGTATCGAGGAGATCCCCCTTACTCAAGACAAGCAACACCGGGCATCCCACGCGAATACCTCCGGGTTCTGTCAATGCCCCGATCAGCAGGCGCGCTCGCGTGAGCGCTTCCCCGCGGTGATAGACGCTTGCAACCTTCTCGCCATCGATCACCACCATCGTGAGATCGGCGCGTACCGCAAGCGGCAGTTCCTGGTGCGCTGGTGCGCCTTCGACGATCTGGCGGACAAATTCGCCCTTGATATCCGAGAGCAGCAGGCAGACACGTTCACCCGCCTGGTTCCGCAGACGCAGATCGATGAGGCGCATGTCCTCGTCCACCGTATGATCAATCTCCGGTGGTCCAGGCCCGATACCACGCGCTCCCTGCAGTCGGCGATCGAGCGCGATCAAACAATCGGATCCCGCGAAGGACCACCCGTCGAACTCTCCTTTGAGGAACTGGCCGTACAACTCGGCGAGCAACGTCGTCTTTCCAGCATTATGCTCGCCAGCGATCAGTACCACGCTAGCGCCCCATCTTGCTGCGATCGCGTCCGCCGCCGGGAGTGAGAGGGATTCGTCGCCTCCCAGTTCGACCATCGGTCTCGAGACCACTCGCTGCGCCTGCGAGTCCAGCCGTTGGGAGGGCTCGTCAGGACTCTCTCCGCTGCCCGCAGACTCAGCGTCCGTGCCCACTTGCAGACCAACAGAAGGCTGCTCGACCGTCGAAACGGGAAGGAGATGAGGGCAGCCATCGCCATTCGGCAGCCCCTCCAGACAACGCCCATCCTCCGCGAAGGGGCATCCGGCCTGCTCACACGCAACTGCAGTTGTCGCGCTCACTGCTGGAGCAACTCCAAGATCCCAAGCTCAAGGTAGAGCTGCTCCGCAGCCTCAACGAGTGAGACTGAACGTCCAATCTCAACTCCATACTTGCTCTCCGCGAGCCCCTCCCAGAGGTCGGGCCTTCCGTCTACCTCTCGATAGGCGGCGACGGCTGAGGCGATTGGGACGAGGCTATCGCCTCCGCTCGGCAGCTCTCGAATCTCAGCGCCGGCTCTCGCAATCTCCGCGATGGTCACCTCCTCACCATCTTCAACGTCCAGTACCTGTGAGAGAAAGAAGCGAGTGGCCGGGGGGCCCGGAAGCCGCTGCGTGCGTGACATAAGTTCCAAGGACGCGCGAATCGCCCGACCAACAGGAGTCTGATCCTGCTCGAGCGCTCTGAGTGTGCTTCTTCCGCTCAGAACCCACCACAGGATTTCGACCTCTTCATCGGTAACCGATCCGTTGTGTGTGAGGGCCTGTGACAGGGTCTGCAAGTCTCCGCTAAGCGTCTTCAGGACTCTCGCGTGGGTTCCCACATCTCTTGCGACATCTTCGACGGCGATAGCACCTGTTTCTGCGTCTGGTCTACGCTCAGAAGCGACGCGCGGCGCTGGAGAAAGAGACGGCTGGACGCGTTCACGGACAGATTTGGCGGTTTCGGCCAATGCGTGTTCGGACACCGCGTGCAGATCCGAGATCGCGGGGGTGAGACCCACAAATCGCGCAGACTCTGTTGCAAGGTTTACGAGAATCGTTGGAGAGGACACAGCCGACGTGAGGGCATGAGTCACGGAGGATGCAGCAAGACGGCTGAGAAGTGCGTCTTTGTTTTCTCCTACGAATGCCGAGTCGTGCTCGCGCATCTTGGCTCCAAGCCACCTGCGGAGTTCGTCGGAGATTATGCCGTGCGCCCCCCGAACAACGGCAAGCTCTCGTCCATCAAGGTCGACGCTCATACTCTCGACCGCGCCGACGTAGAGCGGCATCCGCTCGTTGTCCAATTGCACCCCAACGTTTTCGAGCCATCTTGGGAGGTTGCTCGACAGCAAGTCCTGCTCACTCATACGTCAAGCTCCTTGGCCAGTTCGTTGATGAGTCCCCTGTCGCGAACACGGCGCAGGATCGTGGCGTAAAATTCACCAGTAGGCAAGGCGCTATCGATATCATCGTAGACCTTCAGTGATCGTGCGATCTCATCGCGGCGGGTCGGAGCTTCGCTGAGGTAGCGGAAGACAAGTTCTCGCCGCCTATCCGCCGCGTCAGGTCCTTCTTCTTTTCTGCCTGGTCCGGCGACCGCAGTTGTTGGCTCGTTGAGCGGTGTAGCTTCTGCTGGACCACCATCAGCTCCCACTTCCGGCAAGGCGGGGCCCGTATCCTCTGTTTCGACACCGTCCTGCAACTCGATCTCGAAGCTGCGCCTACCGTCGGGATGGGGTCCAAATCGGGTTCTCCCAGGTGCCCAGAATCGTGGGTCGACCGAGACGCACAGCGAGTGGCCTTGGATCGAAAGGCTCAACAAATTGTAACTGGGAACCCAGTCCTCGCCACGCTCCGGTCCGACTGCTCCGGCCCGGATGTAGACCGTGCCTCCAGGGGTCTCTTGGTCGGCTGCATATCTGTGCTCGTGCCCGAACAAAACCAAGTGCGCTCGGTCAAGATACGGCTTGACGGCATTCCAGTCGCTAATCCAGTTTGGAGGATGATGGATGAGGATGATGCGCACGATGTTGTCGATACCCGGTATTTGACACTGTCGCGTACCCAGAACAAGGTTTGCTCTTGTGTTTGATTCCAGATCATCCGGTGCATCATCGCCATCGCTGACCAGCACGGAATTGATGCCCCAGAGCATCACTGGATGGTCCCCAATCGACAAAGTATCGTCCTTCCAGTGGAAGGTGCGGGCAGAGACGTGGCATCCCCAAGGAAGGGCAAACTCGTTGTAGGCTCTAAGCATCCCGACCAAGCCTTCGCAATGCGGGTCATTGGCCAGTCGGGCTCGCATCTCATCATTGAGTTCGGACTGCTCACATGCGCGGATTGCTCTGCGAAAGTCGCGAAGAATAGGGCTCTGTCTCACGTGCGCACGGTCGATGTCGTGATTGCCGGGCACGACCCAGACGTCCCCCTCACGACAGCCACAGATCTCGACCAGATGTGAAAGCCAGGCGCGCGCTCTGTCGTATTGGGCCGGTTCCCCGCTGAATGCGATGTCACCGCCCACTACGATGCCTTCGATCGGACCGCCGGTCGAGACAAGCCGCCTGACATCCTCGAGGAGTTGTTCCCGCTGATCGTCATCTTCGTCCCACTCTGGACCGTACCCGCCAAAGTGGATGTCGCTCAGATGGAGAAGACGCAACGACGGAGTTCGGAGAATCGGTTGCGCTGGTATACCGGTAGCACCGATCACGTCAACTTCTCCTAGGCTTCACGACTTCGAGTCGAGGAGCTATGTCGGACCGGCGCATGGAAGATCGAGGATATCCGGGAAGGCAGCGACAGGCCTCCACTCCACATGGATCCGGCATCAGGCCGGCGACTGCGCCCCGGCGTCCTACGGCCTGCCGCACAGCCCGGCCACCGTCCCAAGGTGCCACCCCAGGTGCCATACCCCGCGCATCTCAGCGCACCCCACACGACCCCACACCGCCCATTTGCAGCGGAAAAGCCTGACGCGATCCCGTCGGCCGGATTCGAATCTGGGAGTGGCCATCGAAGGAGTGCCTGCAAATGGCATGTTTTACCGCCCGCTCCGCGCCGCTGAACGCGACCGGCAATTGGTCCCAGAACCGCGGTTTTTGCCCGTTTCGGGACCAATTGCGGCCGTGAGACGCTCAGCCCGCATGCGGGCGTCCGAGTCCAGAGGGTGCCTTCGGGCGTTCCACGACAGCGATGGGTGAGGCTGGGCTCACATCTGTGACGAACCGGACGCGCCGATGTGTCCAGCGCACCCGTTCATCCGCGACGGCGGCTCCATCGCCACGCGGTGCGCACCACCAGGTACGGCGGCGCCAGCAGCACCGCCGCAATCACTGCCGGGATCGCCGCGAGCATCAGCGGGAACAGCACGAACAGCACGATCCCCGGCATCGACAGCAAGAACACCGGGAGCAGGGCGCTCACCGCGCCAGCGAGCAGGCCGACGACCTCGCCCACCATCTCCAGCGGCGTTCTTCGCTCGGCGGGCGCGGGCGTCGCCTGCGCGTGGGGATGCGGGATGTCAGGTGCTCGCTGCACGATCAGCCTCCTTCGCGACTTCGACGGGTCCGTCTAATCAGCAGACACCCGCCGAGACGGAGATGTGACAGGGGTGCCCGCAATCTCTCGCGCAACGACCGGGCCCACCGGCCCCGATACACGTAGCGATCGCCGCGATCCACGAAAGCGGAAGCGCGAGGAGCGCGTCATGCAGGAGGACGGCTGCGTGAGGTCGCGGACGTAGAGGTTGCTTCCGCCCTCGACCGCGCCGGGCGCGAGCGCCCTGGAGGTCACGACGACGGCCTTCGTCCCGTCCTCTGACAGACCGAGGGTCGACTTGGCCAGCAGGCCGGTGGGCGTCAGGGCCGGATCGGCGCCGCGAGTGACCCAGCCGCTGCCGCGAGCGGCGACGTACGCCGTGTCGTAGAGCACCGACTCCGCACCCGCGAACGCGCCCGCGGCGTTGAAGTACACGTGGTCGCCGCCGTCGACGCTGGCGATCGTGCCCGAGTTCACGACGTCGCTGCCGTTCTTGTCGACCGGCGAGACCCGCTCCCACGCGCGGGACGGTTCGCGCCGCTGGCGAAAGGCATCTCTCGCATCACTCTGCTGGCTCTCCTCTGAGGCTCGGCAGGAGCGCCCACGCAGCGCTTGCCGAATCGAGTTTCAGGAAGAGATACGGCAAAAGCGCGACCCTTCTGAACGGTGCTGAATATATAACGGCCCTGTTCCTGACCGTCAAGGAACAGGGCCGTTTTTTCGCATGCGCTGACGCGATTACTCAAAAGTAGGGCGTCACATACCAAGAGTAAGAGCGCGTTCTCCTAATTATGGCCTCCGTCGTCAACGCTGCGCTGCCGAGATT
>JBAUGM010000566.1:0-12975 GCA_049679725.1 Tepidisphaeraceae bacterium | reverse complement strand
CGCCCAGGCCGATGATCGTGTCGGAGGAGGCTTCGGTTTCCCCGCCGCCCATCAGGTTGGCCGCCAGCTCCTGGCTCGGTCGCTCGGCCCAGCTATCGGACTGCGTTTGATCGGCGCTGATGTCCTGTGCCGCGGCCCGGGTTGGATCGCCGCCGATGCCGGGGTTGGGGATCCCGCCGACGTCCGCGCCTTCGACGATGGCGGCGTCGGGGACGATGATCTGCTCCTCGATCACGCGCTTGATGACCGCCCCGCCCTTCCAGGTGACGAACGCGAGCAGGATGATCCCGAGGTGAATCGCCAGCGACGTGACGAACGGCAGGACGTTCTGCACCATCGGCTTCTGCGCGAAGCTGAGCTGCTGGTGCGCCTCGGCGAGCTGATCCAACGCATCCGGTTGCGGCTCCTGTGCCGCGGCGGCTTCGAGCGCCTTGCCCGATGGGGGCAGCGGCGAGGGCGGCGGGGGCGTTGCGGCTTCGGTGGACATCGGCGAAAGGTTCTCCCGGAAGGGGTCGCGTCGCGCGCAGGCGCGCAGGCGCGAAACACCATCCTACGAGTTAACCCGCCGATGCCAACCTTTTCAACGAAAAAGCAACCGTTGGGAGTTATCGTCCTCGCCATCGCATGGAACGCACAACGGAGGGCGAGGCAACTGATCAAGCGGATCCCACTGGCCCGCGCGACGAGCGTGGAAGGGGTGGCCTCGCCCTCTCAGACTGAGTCACGTGCGATGGTCCTGCCCCCGCGTACGGGGAGAGGAAGCGAGAGGGTGGCAGTTTGCGCGCGGAAACGGTGTAATTGTCCCCGTCGCGACCCATCGCGACACATTCGGTTGACGTGGACGCGAGTTGCATATCGTGAACTTCCCGAACCTCCCCATCCCGCTCGCCGCCTTCCAGTTCCCGCTGCGGCTGGAATACTTCACTTATTGGCAGGCGGCGTTGATCTTCCTCGCGCTCGCCGCCCCGATCGTTTTTCTCGGCATGCGGTCGCTCAACGGCCTCGGCCCCGTGCGCAAGTGGGTCGCGATCGGCATCCGGCTCACCGTCCTGCTCCTGTTCATCCTGATCATCGGCGGCGTGCGCTGGCAGCGGACGAACAAGAATCTGGAAGTCATCGTCCTCCGTGACATCAGCGAATCGACCGGCCAGGTTCGCCAATACCCCGGCGACACGCTCCAGGCCTCGCTCGATGAAACGCTGCGCAAGCTCTCCGATCCGAAGAACGGCAAGCCGCTCCAGGACCGCATGGGCGTGATCAGCTTCCACAACGGCGCCCTGATCGACGAGATGCCCAAGGCCGCGCGGCTGGAGCTTCAGTCCCGCGCCATCCGCAGCACCGGCAACGGCACCGACCCCGCGTCCGCCATCCAACTCGCGCTGGCGACGTTCGGACGGGACGCGATGCACCGCCTCGTGCTCGTCTGGGACGGCAACCAGACCGCCGGCGACATCGAGGCCGCCATCAACGCGGCCTCGGCGGCGAACGTGCAGATCGACGTCATGCCGCTGGAGTACAACGTCCAGAACGAGGTGCTCTTCGACCGACTTGTTGCCCCCACGTGGAAGCGCGAGAACGAGCCGTTCACGATCGACGTCATCCTCCGCTCGACGAACCCGCAGCCCGTCACCGGCAAGCTCACCGTCCTTCACCAGAACGTCGCGATGGCGATCGGCGCCAATGGCGAAGCCTCGCGCACGGTCACGCTCGATAATGGCTTGAACGTCGAACGCATCCGCGTCCCGGCGCTGGAGGGCGGCAACGTCATCCACCAGTTCAAGGCGACGTTCGAAGGCGATGGCGTCACCGCGGAGATCGGCAGCGGCGCCGGCGCCGCGCCCGGAGTTGCGGGCGCGCCGGGCGCAGCGAAGGCCCCCGGCTCAGCCGGGGGCTTGACCACCAAATCCGACACCCTCCTCCAAAACAACACCGCCGAAGCCTTCACCTTCGTTCGCGGCAAGGGCAAGGTCCTCTACGTCGACAACGTCGAAGGCGGCCGCGGCGAGATCCTCCGCAAGGCGCTCGAGCAGGAAGGCATCACGCTCGAAACCGTCACCGTCGATCAGGTGCCGGCCAACATCATCCAGCTCCAGAACTACGACTCGATCATCCTCGCCAACGTCCCGCGCGGGCAGGGCGGGCTCTCCGAAGACCAGCAGAAGATGATCGCCAACTACGTTCACGACATGGGCGGGGGGCTGATCATGATCGGCGGGCCCGATTCGTTCGGCGCGGGCGGGTGGCAGGGGAGCAAGCTCGAAGAAGTCCTCCCCGTCAACATGGACATCCCCGCCCAGCGCCAGCTCCCCAAGGGCGCGCTCGTGCTCATCATGCACTCCTGCGAGATGCCGGACGGCAACTACTGGGGCGAGCAGTGTGCGCTCAAGGCCATCGAAACCCTCTCCGAGCGCGACGAGATCGGCGTCCTCAGCTACGCCTGGTCCGGGCCCGGCGGGGGCGGGAGCAATTGGGACTTCCCGCTGCAGATGAAGGGCGACGGCAGCAAGGTCGCCGCGGCCGTCAAGAACATGCAGCTCGGCGACATGCCCAGCTTCGACGACTCATTCGACGTCGCGCTCAACGGGAAGAATGGCGTCGGCGGGCTCATTCGCTCCGATGCCCGTCAGAAGCACCTGATCGTCATCTCGGATGGCGATCCCGTGCCGCCCGCGCAGGCGCTCGTCGACGCGTACATCAAGAACCAAATCAGCGTCTCCACCGTCGCCGTCTACCCGCACGACACCAGCGCCGCCGGCCTCCCGCCCACCATGCGCAAGATCGCCGACCAGTTGAAGGGTCGCGCCTACGGGCCGATCAACAACAACCCGAACCAGCTCCCGCAGATCTTCATCAAGGAGGCCACCGTCGTCCGCCGCACGCTCATCTACGAGCCGGGCGCGGGCGAGCCGCCCATCGCGCTGAAGGCGGCGCTCTCATCCAGCGAAGTGATGAAGGGGCTCGAGGGGATCACGCTCCCGCCCGTCACCGGCATGGTGCTGACCAGCCGCAAGCCCAACCCGCAAATCGAGATCCCGATCGTCGCGGGCAAGAACAACGACCCGATCCTCGCCCACTGGCAGACCGGGCTCGGCAAGGCCGCGGCGTTCACATCCGATGCGCACAACAAGTGGGCGGCGTCGTGGGTCGGGTCGGAGATGTACCGCAAGTTCTGGGCGCAGCTCGTGCGCGGCGTGTCGCGCCCGCCCATGTCGTCCGACTTCGACGTGCAGACGACCCAGAGCGGCACGACGGGCAAGATCGCCGTCGAAGCGCTCAACAAGGACAACGCGTTCCTCAACTTCCTCAACATCAAGGCCACGATCGTCGGCCCCGACGGCAAGGCGCGCGACGCGCGCCTCGTGCAGACCGGCCCCGGCAACTACGGCGCGGAGTTCGACGCGAAGGAGCCCGGCAACTACGTCGTCGTCCTCAACTATCGCGGCGCGAAGGGTGAAGAGGGCGTGCTGCTCAGCGGCATGGCCGTCAACAGCTCGCCCGAGCTGCGCGACCTCCGCAGCAACCGCTCCGCGATCGACCAGATCGCCCAGCGCACGGGCGGACGAATCCTGCGGCCATGGGACGTCGGCGGCGAAGAGCTGTTCACGCGCGAAGGGCTGAAGGTCACCGCGTCGCCGCTGCCGATCTGGGACATCCTGATCCCCGTGCTGCTCGGCCTGATCCTCGTCGACGTCGCGACGCGCCGCATCGCATGGGACTGGCTCGCCACCAAGAAGGCCGCCGCCGCCGTGGCCAACCGTATTCGCGGCTTCACGACGACGCGCAAAGTCGAAACCCGCAGCACGCTCGATGCGCTCGCCCGCGTCCGCACCGAAGGCGCCGACCGATTGCGCGGTGAGGAGGAAACGCCCATCAAGCCCCCGGCTTCGCCGGTAGCAGCGCGTCCCGATCCGAGCGCCAAATTCGAGGCGCGCGGCACCGGTGTCGAAGGCGACATCAGCAAAGTCGTCGGCGGTGCCACCGACAAGCCGATCCCCAAAGCCCCGAAAAAAGTCGAACCCAAAGGCGCCCCCGGTGCCGGCGGCCACACCGGCAGCCTGCTCGAAGCGAAGCGCAGGGCGCGGCAGCAGATGGAGCAGAAGGACCAGGGGGAATAGATGGAGCCGCTCCGATTCGCCAATGAGAAAAAACTCCGCAAGCAGATGCGAAAGCGAAAATGGACCGAGCATGAGATTCGCGAAGCATTGACCACGACGCCGATCAGTGCCAAGGGTAAGCTGCACGATGCGCTTCGATACCGGCATCCGGTTACGGGGCGCAGCGTGCTGGTGGATGCGGTAACCGGGGACATCTTCCATCTCGGGACCGAGAGGTATCGCTATGACTAAGGAGATCTACGTCGCTTTGCTGGACGAGGGCGTCGATGTCTGGCGACCGGCGCCTGCCTGGAAGGTTGACGATTCAACGTACATCGTCCTTCGCCCGGACGACTATGACCCCGATGACGAGAAGTGGGAGTTCCCCCCGGGATCGACCGTGATTTGCGAGCCGAAAGCGATTACCGATGGAAGGATCCTCGCGGCGGTTCGACGCAAGCAGATCGATCGGCAGTCCGCTTAGCTGTTCAAAAAGAGGTGCGCATGACCCAGCAAAACGTTCCCGGCGTTGACCCGCAAATCCAGGCCGCGACCGACGCCTTTCGTCGCGATTACCGCGCCATCCAGGCCGAGATCGCCAAGGCGATCGTCGGCCATCACGAAATCGTCGACGGCGTCCTCACCTGCCTCTTCGTCGGCGGCCACGCGCTGCTCGAAGGCGTGCCGGGCCTGGGCAAGACCGCGCTGATCCGCGCGCTGGCCGATGCGCTGAGCCTGAAGTTCAGCCGCATCCAGTTCACCCCCGACCTCATGCCCGCCGACGTCATCGGCACCAACGTCATCCAGGAAGACGAGCGCGGCCACCGGCAGTTCAAGTTCATGAGCGGCCCGATCTTCGCCCAGATCGTCCTCGCCGACGAGATCAACCGCGCCACGCCCAAGACGCAAAGCGCGCTGCTCGAAGCCATGCAGGAAAAGCAGGTGACCGCCGGCGGCGAGATCCGCAAGCTGGAGCTGCCGTTCTTCGTGATGGCGACGCAGAACCCGCTGGAACAGGAAGGCACGTACCCGCTGCCCGAAGCCCAGCTCGACCGGTTCTTCTTCAAGCTGCTCGTCCAGTACAGCGGCCGCGACGAGCTGCGCAAGATCATGGACATGACCACGACCGGCCACAAGGTGCAGATCAACCCGATCCTCGACGGCCCAACGATCATGCGCCACCAGGAGCTCATCCGCCGGGTGATCATCGCGCCGCACGTGCAGGACTACGCGATCCGCGTGACGCTGGCGACGCACCCCAGCGGCATGTTCGCCATCCCGATGACCAACCAGTTCCTGCGCGTCGGCGCCAGCCCCCGCGCCGCCCAGGCGATCACGCTGGCGAGCAAGGTTCGCGCCCTGCTCGACGGCCGGTTCCACGTCAGCTTCAAGGACGTCAAGGAAGTCGCCATCCCCGCCATGCGGCATAGACTCATCCTCAACTTCGAGGGCGAAGCCGAGGGCATTACGACGGACATGGTGCTGGAAAAGATCCTCGCGGAAACCCCAACCGCGCTGGAAGGCGAACTCGCGACGGCGGGGGCGGGGCGGTAGGATGTTCTTGCGGGGGGACAACCATGATCCATCAGAGCCAAATCACGAAGCTCGCCGAGCAGATCGTCGAAATGGTCCACCCGGAAAGGATCATTCTTTTCGGCTCATACGCGTATGGAACCCCGGACGAGACATCGGACGTGGACCTGCTGATCATCGTGCCGTTTGAGGGAAGAGGCAGCGACGCGGCGATGCGATTGTGGGACAAGCTCCGCCCCGCGTTCTCCGTCGAGCTTCTCGTGCGCCGTCCAGATGACACGGCACGTCGGTACGAACAATGGGACCCGCTTATTCGCGAGGCACTGGATAAGGGGAAGGTGCTGTATGAACGAAACGGTGAAGGAGTGGATGGTGAAAGCGGAGGACGACTACCGCGTCGCCGTGCGGGAGTTTGAGGCTGACCCCAAACCCAGCTTCGACGCAGCTTGTTTCCACGCGCAGCAATGCGTCGAGAAGCTGATGAAGGCCGTCTTGATCCAACACAGTGTCCTCGCGCCGCGAACTCACGATCTGCTTGTGCTCAGCCATTTGCTTACGACCGTCGAAACGGGATGGGTTTGGAGCGAGACGGAACTGGAATCGCTCAACCGCGCAGCCGTGAACTACCGCTATCCCGGCGAAACCGCGGCCCGCGACGACGCAGCCGCGGCAGTAGATCGCGCGGGGCGACTCAGCGAAGCGCTGCGCCGTCTTATCGAGCCGGAGCCCAGTGATGGGGGTAGCCCATGAGCACGATTCAACTTGACCTGCCCGAGTCGGTCCTCGACGAGGCGCGCAAGCTGGCGTTGAAGGACAACATTCCGCTCGATTACTTCGTTGCGCTGGTGCTGACTCGCCACGTCGCGGCTGCGCAGGGCATTGAGTACCTGAAGCAGCGGGCGAAAGGCGCGAGCCGTGAGAAGTTCCTGGAAGTGCTTCGCAACGCCCCCGACGTCCCGCCGATGCCGGGTGATGAAACCGAGGAGGGGTAAGTGCGAGCGATGGAAGGCGGAATCAAAGCTTCGAGAGTGCGGTGAGCGAGAAGGTCCCGCCGAAACTGGAGTACGAAACTCCGAGTTCAAACCGAACGGCCGTTCCGCCCGACGGTTACCTCGGGTATCGATCTGATTCATCGGGCGAGTCAAGCGGATTGGGTTGTGGCGGGATGATTGCGGTGGCGACGATCACACTGCTCGTGGTCTTTGGCCTCCTTTGGTTACTCGGCAGATGGCTGCGTTCGCACGGAATGTGATGATTGCCACAGAATCCTGAATAACCTCAGCCATGCCCCGCTACGACATCCCCCAAAATATTGGCAAAGTCCGCGTCGCCATGGGCGTCGGCGGGAAGTTCACCGTTTGGAACGGCAAGCAGGGCCAGCACGAGTTCGCCATCCCGTGCCGCAACCGCAAGCAGGCGGAGGAGATCGCCAGGATCCTCAACAGCAAGGATCGGCCGAAGGAAATCGAGGTGAGCCTTTGAGTCATCCTGAAGGGATTTCACCACGGAGAACACGGAGAACGCGGAGAAATGAGAATGATCTGTGCATCTCTCCGCGTTCTCCGTGGTGAATCGCTCCGATTTGTCTTGTGATTCGTGTCCATTCGTGTGCATTCGTGGACAATAGTCTTTGAGCCTATGACCACCGCCGCCTCCCAACCCGTGTCCGGCGCCAACCGCGAGAAGAACGGCCTGCTGCTTGACCCGCAGTTCATGGCCCGGCTCGATCAACTCGACGTCATGTCGCGCAAGCTCCTCGCCGGGAAGATGAAGGGCGAGCGGCGCTCCAAGCGCCGCGGGCAGTCCGTCGAGTTCGCCGACTACCGCAACTACGTCATCGGCGACGACCTCCGCTTCATCGACTGGAACATCTACGGCCGACTCGACCGGCTCTTCCTCAAGCTGTTCCTCGAAGAGGAAGACCTCTCGCTCTACATCCTGCTCGACGTGAGCAAGAGCACCGACTACGGCGACCCGCACAAGGCGAACTACATCAAGCGCGTCGCGGCGGCGCTGGGGTACATCGGGCTGGTCAACTACAACCGCGTGAGCATCAGCGCGATGGCCGACGGCATCGTCGCCGAGACCGGCGCGATGCGCGGCCGGCGCCGCGTCTCGCAGATGATCGACTTCGTCAGCAAACTTGCGCCCGCCGGCGGGAGCAACATGAGCGAGGCCTGCAAGCGGTTCGCGCTGGCGCATCGCCAGAAGGGCGTCTGCGTCGTCATCTCCGACTTCTTCGACAAGGGCGGCTACGAGAACGGCCTCCGCTACGTCGCCGGCGGGAAGTACGACTTGTTCTGCGTGCAGACGCTCAGCCCGCAGGAGGTCGATCCCGATTTGCAGGGCGACCTGAAGCTCCGCGACATGGAAGACGACGACATGGCGGAGGTCAGCATCACGCAGCCGCTGCTGAAGCAGTACAAGGCGAACTTGAACGCGTACTGTTTGGCGCTGAAGGACTACGTGACGCGAAGAGGCGGGACGTACCTGTTCACGAGCACGGCGGTGCCGTTTGATACGCTGGTGTTGAATTACCTGCGCGAGCGCGGGTTGCTCGGGTGAAGAGGTGCGCATGGCCATCAAGAAAGCCACGCCGCGTCAGCTCAGCGAAGACGAGGTGCGGAGGCATATAGAAGGGTTCGCGAAATCATTCATCGTCGCTTCGCGACGGCAACGATGCCTCGGATTGCTGCGAGAGGGCGGCCAGAAGCTCTCACAGGACATGCACAAGTTCGAGAATTACCTCGATCCTCGGTATTGCCAGCCGCTTGCGGCGCGTCAATCAATCGCAGGCGATGCGGTTGGCGTGTACGTCGATGACGTGGGCGGCACGCGAAGGGCGAGCTTCGAGGAAGCAGAGACGTTGCATCTGAGCTGCCGCGACGGCATTTTCTCGCTGGTTCCGGGAGAACTAGCGATCTTCTTCCACCACGACGACGGACCATGGTTGTGTCGGAAGGCGTCTAACGCTGGAAAGTAAGGATGTTCCGATTACTCGACAGTCAGGTCCAATCGAAGTGCGACGCGCAGCTGGACGCGGGTCGTGGCGTTCATGTTGAGCAGGTGAACGGTGGCGCGGCCCGTTTCCGTCAGACCGATGATCTCGTAGTTGGTCTGTCCGAAATGTTCAGGCCATCGATCCCGTCGAGGGTCAAAGAGGCGCACGATTGTGTTGGTGACCGGATCGATCGCCGAGAGATTCGTGCCCTTGAACCGGTTGCAGCGGTCGCAGGCGAGCGCCAAGTTCGCCGGCTCGTCGGAACCGCGGTGCTGGATGGCGACGATATGCTCGATGTGAAGCAGGACATCCGGGATGGCGTACTGGGGAACGCGGCAGTACTCGCAGCGATCGGCGGCGCGACGCCGAACCATCTCGCGAACGAATTTGGTCACGGCTGTGCTCGCCGAACCAGCGCCTCGCGTGCCTTGGCTTTGAGGATGCCGAGTAGGTCGATCGCCTCGACGAACTCGTCGTATTCGTCCAACTCAGATTCGCTCAGCGCTCCCTCCGCCGCGCCGTCAGCCAACTGGTCGACGCGCCGTTGCGTTTCCGGATCGAGCTGGAATCGCAGCACCTGTTCGGCCGAGTCGCGGGTCAAACCCTGGGCCCACGTGGCCAGGACTCGGTCGAGAAGGGTCGCGACGGACGTGGACATCGACAGGAGTGTAGCGATGCATCCAAGTGGGAGAAAGTCGCCGTGAACTGGTTTCCGACTTTTCTCAACCCCTGGTTCGCCGCCCTCGCCGCGGCGATCGCGATTCCTGCGCTGCTGATCCTGTACTTCCTCAAGCTCCGCCAGCGGGAGATGGCGGTGTCGTCCACATTCTTGTGGAAGAAAGCCATCCAGGACCTGCAGGTCAACGCGCCGTTCCAGCGGCTGCGCCGGAACCTGCTCCTGCTCCTCCAGATGCTCCTGCTGGCGCTGCTGCTGCTCGCGCTCGCGCGGCCGGTGTCGAACTACACGCCGGGGGCGGGGAAGATGACGGTCATCCTCATCGACCGCAGCGCGTCGATGGCGGCCAACGACATCGACGGCGGGAAGCGCACGCGGCTCGACGAAGCCAAGCGTCGCGCGAAGGACCTCGTCGAGACGCTCGACCGCAAGTCGTCCGCCATGGTCATCGCCTTCGACGAGTCGGCCGAGACGGTTCAGCCGTTCACGACCGACGTCCCGGCGCTGAAGAACGCGATTGACTCGATCAAGCAGACCGACCGAAAAAGCAGACTGAAACTCGCGTACCAGCTCGCGGATGCGCAGACGAACTTCAACCCCGAGCAGCTTCGCCCCGGCGGGGGGACGCTGCCGGACGTGTGGCTCTATTCCGACGGGCGCGTGCTCGATCCGCTCGACCTGGCCATCCGCGGCAAGGTCACGTACGACAAGATCGGCACCGACGAGGCAGGCAACGTCGCCATCGTTGCGATGAGCGCGAAGCGCACGTACGAGCGGCCCACCGAGGTGCAGGTCTTCGCCCGCCTCGCGAATTACGGGCCGGAGCCGGTGAAGGCGGACGTGCAGCTCAGCGTCGACGATCGCGTCCGCACGATCGCCAGCACGAACCTGCTCCCCGATCGCTGGGACGATAAGCGGCGCGACGAGGCCGAGGCCGCGGGCAACGCGGATCGGGCCAGCGTCGAGTTCACGCTCGAATTGACCGAGTCGGCCGTCATCAAGGTCGAGCAGATGAACAAGGAGGGCGACGCGCTCGCCGCCGACGACGTGGCGCAGGTGATCATCCCGCCGCCCAAGACGCTGGCGGTGCTGCTGGTGTCCAACGGGAACTTCTTCATCGAGAAGCTGTTCAACGTGCTGGAGCTGAAGAGCCCCGACACGCTTGTTCCGACGGCGTACGAGCAAAACGTCCCGATCAAGTACGACGTGATCATCTTCGACAACTACTCGCCCAGAGCGCTGCCGCCGAGCGGGAACTTTATCTACTTCGGGGGGGTCGGGCCGGGCTTGAAACTCAAGCCGGTGAAGGAGGACGTGCGGAACGTGCTGCTGGAGAACGTCGGCGTGCTCGACTGGCAGCGCGACCACCCGATCCTGCGGCACCTCTCGCTCCAGCCGATCTACACGCGCACCGCGATCAAGATGGAGACGCCGCCCGAGACGCAGGTGCTGATCGAGGGGACGAAGGGCCCGCTGCTGCTTTTGCACCGCGAGGGTCAAAGTACGCACCTGGTGTTCACGTTCGACTACATGGAGAGCAACCTGCCGGTGAGGCCGACGTTTCCGGTGATCATGTACAACGCGCTGCAGTACCTGGCCGTCGGCGCGGACATGGCGGTGCGTCAGTCGTTCGACCCCGGCGCCACACCGCGCATCCCGCGCGCGAACCTTGATCGCATCGACACGGGACTGAAGCAGATCACGCTGAACGGCCCGATGGGTTCGAAGCCGGTGAATGTCCCGACGGCAGGCGACTTCGCGCTGCCGGCGCTGGACAAGGTTGGCGTGTACACGACCGAGCCGCCGATCCCGCAGTTCGATCGGTTGGCCGTCAACCTGCTCGACGGGAACGAGAGCAATCTGCTGCCGCTGGCGGACGCGCCGGGCGGGGTGGGGGAAGTGCTGGAAGTGGGCGGCGGGAAATCGCGCCTGGAACTGTGGTGGTGGATCGTCGCCTGCGCCGCGCTGCCGATGCTGCTGATCGAGTGGTGGGTGTACACGCGGCGGGTACACATGTAGCCGCTTGCGGCGTCGCGGACGGAGCGGCGCTGATCCGCGAAGCCGCAAGCGGCGAAACCGCCGAGCGTCAATCAACTCACCATGAACCAGATCCCCGTCGCGATCGCGCCCTGCGTCGCGACAAGACCGATGACGGCAACCATCCACGATGCCCGAGTCGTGACGGTTTGGGCGTCGCCGCGCTTCCTCGCTTGATGCTGCACCGCCGCGATGATGAGGTTGGCTTCGAACCGGCCGATGCCGCGTCGCGCGGCTTGTCGCAGGAGGCGCGTGCGGTGGGAGTAGCGGAGGAGCGAGCCGTCCATTCTGTCGCGAACGAGATCCGCGAAGCTCGACGCGGCGAAGGGAGGGCGAGGCTCCTGCCGAGCCGTCTTCCGCTGCGACGAAAGGAACGGCTCGCCGGGAGGCTCGCCCTCCCGGCGCATCGCATTGTGGTGCCTGGCTAGTTCGCACAACGCGCGGACGCGCAGCACCGGCGCCTGGGCGAACGCGCCGCGGATGCGCCGCGCCTGCCGCCGGTACTCGGCGTGCGGCTCGGTTCGGGATGGGGCGACACTTGCGGTCACGCGAGCCCGAGTTTACCCCGCGCGCCTTTGCTGACAGTGATAAAACTCCTGCGTCGACAGTCATTCCACACCGCGCCATCCGGTCGTAGCGGATGTGCGGGCCATTCCGTACACTCCGCCGCCGTGCGTGCCCGCAAGCTTTTCAAGCGAACGCTGCTCTCGATCGCCGTCGTGCTCACGTTGACGGCCGCCTTGAGCTACTGGATGTTCAAGGGGACGCCGGAATTCTACCGGCCTGCCCAGCTCACGCCCGAGCAGCGGGCGACGGTGTCGGAGCGGGCGGACGACAAGGTGGCCGAGACGATCAGTTGGGTCGCGCTGCTGAAGGCCGACGAAGATCGTCGGACGCACGCCCAACGCGCCGGGTCGACCCACCCCGTCACGCGGGCGGCGTCGTCCTACACCGTCTCGTTCACGCAGGACGAGCTCAACGTCTTCTTCGACAAGTGGTCGCAGCTCAACGGCTGGTCGTCGCGCCTCGAGCAGTACGTGAAGGACTCGGCGATCGTGCTGCGGAAGGACCGGCTGATCCTCGCCGGCACGCTTGCGGACGTCGGCGCGGTCGGGAGCTTCCATTTCGAGCCCGCGATCGATGAGAAGGGACAGCTCCAACTGACGCTCCAGCGCGTCCTCGCGGGCCGATTGCCCATGCCCGAGCTGGTGTGGACCGCCCAGCGCAACCGGCTGCTCGCGTCGGTGCGGGCACGATTGCCCGCGTGGCAGCGGCGCGCCAACATCGCGCCGACCGGCGCCGCCAACAACGAGGCGGTCGCGGCGGGGATGGGCAAGCTGCTGCTCGACGTCCTCCATCGTCGGCCGGGCGAGCCGGTCATCTTCCTCCGCACGACCGACGCGACGGTGCCCGTGCGGCTCACGGATATTCGCGTCGCGGAGGGCGAAGTGACGCTGACGGTCGAGTCGATGACCTCCGATGAGCGGGCCGCGCTGCTCGACCGCATCCGCGAGCCGGAAACCGCGGTGACGGCGGCGGTGAGGTGAGAAAGATTCAGCCGCCGATGGGGCACCGATTCACACCGATGAGGACATCGGAGTTAGGTCATCGCGCCTTTCGGTGTAGCCGTCGAG
>JBAUGM010000565.1:0-4852 GCA_049679725.1 Tepidisphaeraceae bacterium | reverse complement strand
GGCGTTGTGCGCGCTGGCCCGCACCGGCCCCGCGTCGATGCAGCCGCGCGTCCTCGAAGCGCTCGACCATCTCAACTTCACCGGCCTGACCGAATCTCAGCAGCTCGATGTCCTCCGCGTTTATGGCCTGACGTTCCTGCGCATGGGCAAGCCCGATGCGCAGACGAAGCAGAAGGTGGCCGCCCAATTCGAGCCGCTGTTCCCCGCGTCGAGCTTCTTCCTGAACCGCGAACTGTGCCAGTTGCTCATCTACGTCGAGTCGCCCGGCGTCGTCGCCAAGGCGCTGCGCCTCGTCGCGACCGGACCCACGCAGGAGGAGCAGGTCGAGTTCATCTTCCAACTCCGCAGCGCCCGCGCCGGCTGGAATGAACCGCTGCGCCGGCAGTATTTCGGCTGGTTCAACACCGCCGCCCCGCTTTACAGCGGCGGGAACAGCTTTAAGGGCTACCTGAAGAACGCCAAGGCCGACGCGGAGGCGACGCTCTCTCCCGAGGAGCGCATCGCGCTGGCGGACGTGCTGAAGGCGAAGCCGGTCACGCCCGTCGTTGCGGCCGTCGCGCCGGGGGCGCGACCGTTCGTGAAAGAGTGGACGATGAAGGACCTCCTTCCCGCGCTCGATCGCGTGGAGCACGGCCGATCGTTCCGCAAGGGCCGCGAGGCGTTCGCCGCGGCGGCGTGCAACACGTGCCACAAGTTCACCACCCAGCAAGCCGACGTCGGGCTCGGCCCGGACATCACCGGCGTCGGCAACCGGTTCAGCCCCGCTGATCTGCTCGAGTCGATCGTCGAGCCGTCGAAGACGGTTTCCGATCTCTATCAGACGACGGAGATCCGCACCGCCGACGATGTGCTTACGGGTCGCGTGGAGTCGGACGACGGGAAGACCGTCGTGCTGCGCACGGGGCCGCTGACGGGTTCGATCAGCGTGCCGATCGACAAGATCAAGGCGCGTCGGCTGTCGCCGGTGTCGACGATGCCGAAGAATCTGCTGGACAACCTGAGCGAGGAGGAGATCCTCGACCTGCTCGCCTACCTCCGCGCCGCGGGGAATCCGAACGACATCGCGTTTGAGAAGTAGGCGTCAGCGCGAAAACCTCCTTTGCGTTGCCAACCCATCACGCGGCCGGGACTTGGCGGGGAATTGGGTTCGTTCGGCAACTTTTTTTCTGCGCCGCCGCCATCGCCGGAGAGACAGTCCAACCCGACAAAACGACGCGATTGTCGGCCGCGATCGGACGTTTTCGGAAGTTTTCGGAAGTCACGCTCCACCGCCTCCTCGTGCACGCGTCCGCCGCGCGAGCTCTTCCGCTTGCGGCGTCGCGGATCGACACGCGTTCGTCCGCGACGCCGCAAGCGGCGGAGGCGCGCATGCTCGTAGCACCCGCCGTGCGTCCCATCACTGTGAAGCCGTGCGCGTTTCTCATGACAATCGCGCACAACGATCCGCCAAGCGCGCGAAAACGCCCGAAGAACGCGGCAAAAAAATCTGCATTCCGCCGGGATTGCCGTAAGTCCTTTTGCGCGATCGTCACGAGAATCGCGCACGATTGGCAAGATGGTGAAGGGACTGCAAGCGAGGGAGTGGTGCGCTTGCCATCATCGCGGCAGCAACGTATCTCTCATCGCATGTTCCCCTTGCGATCCCTCGCCCTTTTCACGCTCGTCATGCTTCTGAACTCCTCGACCTACGCCGCCCTCGCCGCCGAGCGGTTGCGGTGCGAGTACCGCGACAACCCCGCCGGCATCGACGTCGTCAAGCCGCGGCTGAGCTGGCGACTGCGCAGCGATCAGCCCGATGCGCGCGGCCAGCGCCAGTCCGCTTACCACATCCTCGTCGCCAGCACCCTCGAAGCGCTCACCGGGAACACCGGCGACCTGTGGGACACGGGCAAGGTGCAGTCGGACGAGACGATCCAGATCCCCTACGGGGGCAAGCCGCTGCGCTCCGGGCAGGAAGCGTGGTGGAAGGTCCGCGTGGCCGACGGCGACGGCAACGAGTCGCCGTGGAGTGAGCCGGCGCTTTGGTCGGCCGGTCTGCTCGAACCGGGCGACTGGAAGGGGAAGTGGATCGGTTATGACGCGCCCGATGCGCAGGCCGCCCTGGGTGATGCGCCGCCGGTGTTCGTCGACCTGAAGGGCGCGAAGTGGGTCTGGTTCGACGAGGGGGATCCGATCACGTCGGCGCCGGCGGGCGAGTGGTTCTTCCGCGGCGCCGCGACGGTTCCATCCGATCGCGCGGTCCAGCGCGCCGTCTTTGCGATCACGGCCGACAACGCGTTCAAGCTCTTCGTCAACGGTAAAGAAGCCGGCTCGGGCGGGAACTTCAACGTGCCGGTGATGATCGACGTGTCGCCGCACCTGAAAGCGGGCGCGAACGTCTTCGCCATCAGCGCGAAGAACGCCGACGTCGGCCCGGCGGGGCTGATCGGGCGGCTGCGCGTGGAGTTCGCATCGGGCGATCCGCTCGTTACCGAAATCGACAGATCGTGGAAGTCGGCCAAGGCCGGCGCGGACGGCTGGCAATCCGCTCAGTTCGATGACAGCGCCTGGACGCCCGCAAAGGAACTCTCGACGGCGGGCGAGAAGCCGTGGGGCATGCCGGAGGTCAAGCAGCTCATTCTCCCGCCCCCGCCGCACCTGCGGAAGACGTTCGAGACGTCCAAGCCGATCAAGCGCGCCACCGCGTATGCAACCGCGCTGGGCATCTACGAGCTGAGCATCAACGGCGTCCGCATCGGCGATGACGAGTTGCGCCCCGGCTGGACGGAGTACAAGAAGCGCGTTTACTACCAGGCGTACGACGTCACGCCGCAGATCAGGAGCGGGCGGAACGCGATCGGCGCGATCCTCGGCGACGGCTGGTACGCGGGCTACTTCGGCTTCAACGGCAACCGAAACATCTACGTCGGCGAGCCGCGCTTCGGCGCGCAGGTCAACATCGAGTACGCCGATGGATCGAGCGAGATCATCGCGACGGACGAATCGTGGAAAGCCGCGTACGGCCCGATTCGCGAGGCCGATCTGCTCATGGGCTGCACGTACGACGCATCGCGCGAGATGCCGGATTGGGACACGCCGGAGTTCAACGATGCGAAATGGCAACCCGTCGTCGTCAGCGATGCGCCGAAGATCGCCGTCCGGGCGCAGCCGACGGACTCGGTGAAGCGCATCGAAGAGCTCCCGGCCAGGACCATCACCGAGCCGAAGCCCGGCGTGTACGTCTTCGACCTCGAGCAGAACATGGTCGGCTGGATCCGCGCCAAGTTCAGCGCGCGCAAGGGCGATGCCGTTCGTTTCCGCTTCGCGGAGATGCTGAATCCCGACGGCACGCTCTACACAACCGCGCTGCGCGGCGCCCGCGCAACCGACACGTACATCGCGGCGAAGGACGGGGAGATCGCTCGTGAGATCGTGTGGGAACCGCGGCTGACGTTCCACGGCTTCCGCTACGTCGAGATCACGGGCGTCGCGTCGAAGCCGGACCTGCGCGCGGTCACCGGCATCGTCGCCCACAACGTGATGCCGCGCACCGGCTGGTACGAGTGCTCCGACCCGCTGGTGAACCAGCTTGTCAAGAACATCGCGTGGGGCCAGAAGGGCAACTACCTCGAAGTGCCGACCGACTGCCCGCAGCGCGATGAGCGCCTCGGGTGGACCGGCGATGCGCAGTTCTTCGTTCGCACCGGCGCGTACAACTTCGACGTCGCCTCGTTCTTCACCAAGTGGCTCGTCGACCTCGACCAGGATTCGCAGCACGCCGACGGCAAGTTCGCCGACGTCGCCCCCGATGTCCTCGGCGGCGGCGGGAACACCGCCTGGGGCGATGCGGGCATCATCTGCCCGTACACCATCTGGCAGATGTACGGCGACACCCGCATCATCGCGCAGCACTACGACGCGATGGTCCGCTGCATGGATTACTTCACGAAAAACAGCAAGGACCACGTCCGCGGCGTTGGCGCGTACGGCGACTGGCTCAACCTCGACAACAAGACCAAGCCGCAAGTCATCGGCACCGCCTACTACCATTACGACGCCAGGCTGATGAGCGAGATGGCGGCCGCGATCGGGAAGACGGAGGACGCGCAGCGTTACGCGAAGCTGGCCGGCGAGATCAAAGCGGCGTTTCAGAAGAGCTTCGTGCAGCCGGATGGCGGCCTGCTCGAGAGTGGGCAGACCGGTTACGCGCTGGCGTTCACGATGGACCTGATCCCCGCTGATTTACGCGAGAAGTCCGCGGCGAAGTTCGCCCTGGAGATCGAGAAGAAGGACTGGCATCTCGCGACCGGTTTCATCGGCACGCCGCGATTGCTGCCGGGGTTGAGCGACGCGGGGCGCGACGACGTCGCGTATCGATTGCTGCTGACCAAGACGTTCCCGTCATGGCTGTTCCCCGTGACGCTCGGCGCGACGACGATGTGGGAGCGCTGGGACGGCTGGCATCCGGAGCGTGGCTTCCAGGATCCCGGGATGAACTCGTTCAACCACTACGCGTTCGGCTCCGTCGGTCAGTGGCTCTACATGACTTCGGCCGGCATCGACGCGGATGGGCCGGGGTTCAAGCGGATCGTCATTCGGCCGACGGTCACCGACAAGCTCACGCACGCGTCATCGAAGTACGATTCGATTCGTGGGATGATCGAATCGGGGTGGGAGAAGAAGGACGGCAAGCTGACGATCACCTGCGTCATCCCGCCCAACACGACGGCGACGGTGCATGTGCCGGCCGCCGAGCCTGCGCGTGTGACAGAAGGCGGGAACCCGGCAAGCCAGGCGCGCGGCGTGAAGTTCGTGAAGGCGGAGAACGGCGCCGCGGTGTATGAAGTTGGTTCCGGTCGATACACCTTTGCCG
>JBAUGM010000564.1:0-9785 GCA_049679725.1 Tepidisphaeraceae bacterium | reverse complement strand
GTGCGGCGCAGCCGCACGATCGGTCGGTGAAGAGATGTCGCTGCGCGACCGCGACGCAGGCGTCGCCCCTACAGCAATCAATACGTGCCCCGCCTTGATCTTCCCCTCGAACTGCGCGGTCGGCATCCACCCGACCTGCTTGCTGTGCAGCTTCTGCAACTCGTCCATGAACGGCACATCGCTCAGCCCGCCCGGGCGGATCGTGATGGCCTCGCGCGGCTCGGGCAACGTCGCGGATAAGGGGTCAGACACCGATCTCGGTTCTGTTCGCGGTCAGCCCCCCGCCCCAGGCCCCACACCTCACGGCTGAAACGCGCCTTCGAGGTCGCAGCTCACGCGTTCGATCGTCGCGGTGAGCGTGCCCCCTTCGTACGGCTTGCCGATGGCGATGAAGTGATGCGCGTGCTCGGGATTCTCGATCCACTCGCCGCTCAGCGTCCCCAGTTCGCGTGAGTCGAAGTAGATCTGCGCCGAGCCCTCCGGTCGCACGACCATGCGATAGGCGTGCGACCCGGACGTGTTCAGGTCGTGGCCGATCACGCGCACTTCGTTCTCGTGCAGGGCGAAGACGCGCGCGGGGGCGATCGCCATGCGGTAGCGCTTGGCGCGGCCGTCGGGATGCGCGAGCTGGACGTGGAGCTCCAGGCCGCTCAGGGGCGAGGTGGCGCTGAACACCAGCGCGCTCACCTCGACGCTGCACCCCCTGGCCGGGTCGGCCCAGGCCAGCACCTCGGGTGCGCTCCGCCAGAACATCCGCGGGCTGCGCGACTGCGGCGAGGGCGACTTCGACGAACCCGACTTCGACGCACTCAGTCGAGTCGTGGCGCCCTCTTCGATCGCGCGGTCGGGGACGGCGACCTGCACGGCGTCGCGGTCGAGCGGCCGCAGGAGCTTGCGCTGCGTGATCGTCTGCGGCTTCAGATCCGAGCCGGCCCAGCTCCACGACGTGGTCACGTCCGCGCCGCTGAACTGTTGCGGCAACTGGGCCTTGGCCGGCAATGCGGCCCACGCTTCGGCCTGGCCGGCGACGGGCCAGTCGTCCGTCCGGAACGGCGCGAGCGGCAGCGCGTCGCGGTTGACGAGGTTCACCTTCGGCTCCGCCGACCACGCATAACGCACCGATACCGGCTGCGCCACCGACGGATGGCTGACGAGGATCGTCTCCCCATCCAGCTTGGCCTCGGCCTCGACGAATTTCCGATCCTCCCCCGCCACGGCGAACCCGCGCGGCGGCTCGCCGTCGGTCGTCTTCAATCCACCGGCGCGCTCGAGCTCCACGCGAACGAGCTGCCCGTCCACCGCGTGCCGCGTGTACCGCGGGCCGTGCGCGGGGCGGGCCTGGCCATACTGCTCGGCGAGCACCAGGTCCGCCAGCCGCTCGCCGGTCTCGTGCTTGTTCGGCGGATGAGCGCTCATGGGCCGGCTGATGTCGATCGTCGTGATCATGCCGACGCGCGGCAGGCGGGAGGCGCGGTCCTGTGACTCGCGCAGCACCGTGCGGTCACGCGTTCTCAGGATCGGCAGTTGAACGATGTAGAACGGAAGGTCCGGCTCGCGCCACAGCGATCGCCAATCCACGATCATGGCGGCGAGGAGGTCGCGGTAGAGATAGGCGTTGTACGGCGGCTCGGTCTCGGTCTCCCCCTGATACCAGAGCACGCCGCGGATGCCGAACGGCGCGAGCGGATGGAGCATGCCGGAGAAGAGTTTGTTCGGCCGAGTGGGCTCGCGCCAGCCGAAGACGTCGAACGGCACCTGCCTGCGGATCTCGGGCCGATTCAGCGCGTCGCGGCTCATCCAGGCACAGACGCTCGACCCGCCCCACGCGCACACCAGCAGCCCGATGGGGACGTCCGCTTCCTTCTGGATCTTGCGGCCGAAGTAGTACGCGACGGCGGAGAAGCTCATCGCGGTCTGCGGCGAGCAGACGACCCAGCTCGCGCCGGCCGCGTCGTCGCGCGGCTCGTCGGCGATCGATTCGCGCACGCGGAACGTGCGCAGCCGCGGGTAGTCGGACGCCGCGGCGTCTTTCGTCCCGTTCTCGGCTTCGTTCATGCCGTGCGCCATGTTCGACTGGCCGGAGCAGAGCCAGACGTCGCCGACGAACACGTCGCGCACCGTGCGCTCCGCCCCGCCGGACGTGAATCTCATCTCGAACGGCCCGCCCGCTTTCAGCGGCGGCAGCGCCGCGCGCCAGCAGCCTTTCGCGTCGGCGGTGGTCGAGACACGCTTCCCGTCGATCTCGACGTCCACGGCGGCGCCCGCGTCGGCCCAGCCCCAGACGGGGAGATCCTTGTCGCGTTGCAGCACCGCGTGATCGCTGAACAGGGTAGGCAGGCGCAGGTCGGCGCGCGCCGGCGCGATCCATCCGGCAAGCGAGATTACCACGGCGAGGGCGCATTGCGTGGCTTGGGCGTCTCGCCCGAGGCTTCCATGATGACTGCTCCGCAGAATTGCTCGGGCGAGACGCCCAAGCCACGGATTTCTCATAGACCCTCTGAGGCTCGCAACTAGGGAACGAGAATCCTTGCCGCCACCTGTGCGAACTCGCCGGCCGTCAGGTGGCTGGGGTCCGCGAACGCGAGGTTCTCCATTGCCCGCGGCCAATCAGCGTTGATCGCGCGCAGCGCACCAGCGAGATCCGATTGCGAGGCCGTTCCCCGCGGCACGCTCGGGACGCTCGCCTTCACGCCCGTCAGCTCGGCCAGGCGCTTCAGCGCGGCGTGCAGTTCATCGGCCTTGAGCGGCTCGTTCACGCCCCACGGATGCGCCGCCGCGAGTTGCTCGCGGTCGCGCGTGAGCGGACCGGTCCGGTCCATCACCTGATAGAGCGAGAGCAGTTGCGTCGCCTTCCAGACCGGCGAGCGCCACGGGACGTCGCTGTGCCAGCGCTGCACGAGCGTGCACCCGGAGTCGAGCAGCGTACGCTGCACGGCGAGCGCGTTGAGCTCGCGCGGCTGCTTGCCCTGCTTCACCGCCAGCGCCGCGATCGTGCCCGCCGCCTGCCCGGTGAGGATCGTGATCGGCTGGAGCCGCGTGGCGCCGCTGGCGATGCGCGACTGCGAGATGTTCTTCTCCGCCGGCACGAAGCCGTCGATCTTCTCGGGGATGAACACCTCGAACGGCACCTGGAACGTGCCGCCGCCCTTGGGGCTGTCGTGGTCGTCCAGGTCGGTCTCGATCGCTTTGGACGTGTCGCCGTGATCGAGGTCCATGAAGTAGTCGCCCATGGCGACGGAGGTCGGGAAGAGTTTCGCCTGCTCGAAGCGCGTGAGGTCATCGGCGACCAGCGTGCGGACACCCATGATTCGACGGCTCTCGCGCACGTAGGGGTGCTGGGGCATGTACACCGCGAGCGAAGCAAGGTCCGGGCGAAGGTCAAGGCGCTTGATCTTGTCGCGGTTATAGAGCGTGTTGTATCCCTCGTCTTCTGCGAGCGACCAGTTCACGCCCAACTGGTTCTGAAAGTAGTACAGCGTGCCAAGCGTGCGGTAGATGCCTTCGCGCTCGTCGATGAGGCGCTGGGCGGGGTCTTCCAGCGTGGCGGAGGTCACGGGGTAGTCGTTGCCGCCGTTGTAGCCGCACTGGGTGTGGCGCTGGTTGCTGCGTTCGCCGGTGAGCGGGCTGTCGGCGTCGGCCATGCCGCGCCAGGCGAAATACACACGCCAGTCGCGATTGCCCTTGATGTTTTTCCCTGCGCCGCCCCAGAGCATGAAGCCGTGCCGCTGGTAGTTCTTGTATTTCTTCGCCGCCCATCCTTCGTAGCCGGGCGGCGGCGACTTGATCTTCAGGTGTTCCGGCACGCCGCCGGGGTACTCGCGGACCACGGCGAGCCAGGTGTCGTCCTGCACGAGCGCGGCGGGGTTGGGCTTGTCGCTGGTGGCGTTGCCCGTGCGGTAACGGGCGCCGGTCAGCGGGATGACGTCGCCGTATTCGGTGGCGTCGATCAGGATCTTCGAGGCGATCTCCTTGCGCGACGTTCCCGCTTCATCCAGGAATTCGACCGTCGCGCCCGTGACGGCGTCGCCTTGCTTTGCGACCGCGACGACGCGCGAGCGCACGCTCAGGTCAAGAACCGAGCCCCGGTCGCGCGCCTCTTTGATCAGTCCGTACAAGACAGCGCGCACGGCCTTGGGCTCGTAGCCGCCTTCTTCCTGATCGGGGTAGCTGTAGTACGCGACGAACGGGTCCTTATCGAGCGTCTGGTAGTACGCGACCATGCTCTCGTTGAACTCGCGGTACAAGCCGCGTTCGCGGACGGGGAACTTGCCGTACAGTCCGTCCTCGTCCATCGTCGCGACGGCCGCCGACGCCATCTGCCCACCCAGCCAGTCCGTCTCTTCCAGCAGGAGGACGCGGTTTCCGAGCCGCGCCGCCTGCATCGCCGCCGCCCAGCCGCCGGTCCCGCCGCCGGCGACGACAGTGTCGTAGTTCGCCTGGAGCTTCTCGCGCGGCGTGTTGATTTCGTCGATCTTCCAATGCGGCTTGGCGAGCGGGTACACGGGCGACTGCGCCGCGATTTCCGCGATGCGCTTCGCGAGTTGCTCCGGCGTACCCTTCGCCTCGAACGGCTCGGGGGCATCGATTCGGAACGACGCGGCCGCCGCGAACCGCGTGCAGCACAGGCCGGGCCGGCCCGATCCGAATTCCGCATCCACCGCGTCCAGCCTCGCCTGCTCGGCGCCCGTGTCGTCGAACACCTGCGCCGTCAACCGGTCGCCGCGCATCGTGAGCGCGAGCCGCCAGCGATCGCCTTCACGGTATCGCTTCAAGGTCACCTGGCCGGTCGGCCGCGGCTGGGCATCGTTGCCGGGCTTGGCGAAGTCCAACGGCAGCGGCTGGCCGTCCTTCACCTTGATCAGCTCCAGCCGATCCGTGCCGCGCAACCGCGCGAGGTAGTAGTTGTTCCGGTCGACGATGCGCCCGGCGACGCCGAACGAGACGGCCTCGTCCTCCGTCTTCTTGAACGTTGCGGTCACGACCGCATCGCCCAGCGCGCGGGCCGGCTGGCCGTCCGCCGTCTCGCCCTCGTAAGCGAGCAGTCCCGTCTGCGGCTTGCGCGTCTGCCGGAGCAGGCCGTTGCCGTCCACGATCCAGCCCCGACTCGGACGTTCGCCAACCAGATCGCGCCAGCCGTCCGGCAGGTTCCCGTACGGCGTATCGGAAAAGCTCGACTGCCACAGCGGCATGCCCGGCGTGTCGCCTCGCGCCTCGACGACGAAGCCATGGCACACAATGACGAGCATGGCCGTCGCCAGCGCGATCTCCGCTCTGATCATCACGAGTCTCCTCTGTACGCTTCTTTGCCCCGCCGAGTTGGACGTCCGTAACGTTCGTCTACTTGCCCAACAATCGCGACCAACTTTCGACACGGCCAGAAAACAATACCTCGCGATCGCCAGGCATGGAGCGGCAATCGCCCGCCACGTGCGCACCGTCAGGGCCTACAGCGCTGTCGCCCACACGTATCAAAATTCGCCAGCGGCGTTAATTGAAAGCACTACCGCCGTTTCAGGAGGCATAGTGTGAGTGTCAACTCGTACCGGGGGGGTGAGCGCGGAAGATTGTGGCGGGGGGGATGAGAAAAGAGGTTGCCATGTGGATCGGACAATCCGTGGAACGTGCCACCGGACCGACGCAACGCACGCGCGGCATCCATGCCTTTACGCTCGTTGAGCTGCTCGTGGTGATCGGCATTATCGCGGTGCTGATCAGTCTCCTGCTGCCGGCGCTGAATAAAGCCCGACAAGCCGCGGCCGTCACCCAGTGCCTGAGCAACCTCCGGCAGACGGGCATGATGCTCCAGCTCTACGCGAACGACAACAGGGATTACGCCCTGCTCGGGTATCGAAACCTCACGTACACCGGCTGGTACTTCTACGACGGCACGCGGTTCACGGTGTTGGGCCCCCTGCACGTGGCGAACCTGACAAGAGTGCCGCAGGCGTTCTATTGCCCGGTGCAGCCGGATCCGCAGTTCCAATTCAACACGCCGCAGAATCCGTGGCCGCCGGGTCCGGTGTCCGCGGGCGGCAGTGGCGGCAATTGCCGCGCGGGGTTCACCACGCGCCCGATCCGCAACTGGCGCGTAAATGATTGGCCCGTCGACCAATTCAATCCCCCATGGGATCCAAGTCTGGTTGGGGCTGAATATGACGGTTGCGTCAAGATGACGAAGCTGAAGAGTCTCGCAATGGTCGCCGACGTGACCGGCGTCGTAGCGAACTCGCCGAGCCGCCTGAAGTTCTTGCCGCACAAGAACAGCCTCAACGTTCTCTACGGTGATAAGTCCGCCAAGGCCCTGATCCTCGACAAGGACATCCAGGCCAAGGTGGATCTCATCTTGGCGTGGCCGGGGGCATTGCCCATCGAACAGTACCTGAATCCGGCTGACCCCACGAATCCCGGGCTGTGGGATCTGTACGACCGTCTCAATAAATAGATCTTGCACGCGGAGGTATTGCGTCCAGGCTGCGGCATGAGTTGCCACCCGTCGGGGGCGAGACCATCTCGCCCCCGACTTCCTTTTAGAGTTCTGTCGCTGCGCCGCGCCGAATGCAGGATTTCGGCTTGGCCTAAGATTGATCGCACCCCCCACCTGAGCGGTGTACCTTCGACCGGGCATGCGTGAGTGAGCGCTGCCGGGCGGAGCGGACGCCTGAAAGCATCTCGTTTTCTGACCTCGGAGGAATGGAATGCGCATTCGATCTCATCTTGCATTGTCGGCCGGCTGCGGGGTTCTGGCGGCCGTGACATCGGCGGGGGCGGCGACGATTTTGCCGCTGGGGCCGATCACGTTTGATACTGCTGCCGTCTACGACAGCAACTTTAAGGTCGGTCCGGCCGCGGGTTCGGCAAACCTGAACTGGACGAGCGACGGCGCAGGCGGTGGGTTCATTCGGGCTACGGGCAACTCTTATACCGCCTTCGACCAAACTGCGGTGAATCCGGCCACCGTGGGCAACGGCGGGCAGATTGGCACCGGCGCAGGCTTCACGGACGGGGCGGATGATTCCAACCCGGACTTCAATAACGATCTGTCCAACTTCAAGATCTCAGCGAAGGTTCGAGGCAGCACGCTGGGCACGAACGCGCAGCTCGGTTTCATCATTTACATGCGCGACGCCGAGGTCATCTCCCCCGGAACTGATCCGAACAATGATGCGATCATTGGGATCGTGCGGCTGGCGACTGCAACCAGCGCTCGCTTCCTCGTCAACGGGCCGACGGCGACGCTCGCGGGAGCCAGTCTTACTCCGACAGCGGGACAACTTTTGTTCGACACCAATAACGTCACGGCGACCGGCGGTCTCGCGGCGAATACATTCTACACCTTCTCGGTGGAGGCCGTCGGTGACGACCTGACCCTAGAACTTCGCCGTCTCGACAACTCGCTCATCGCTTCGACCAGCTTTACGATCCCCGCCGCCAGCCTGAAGCGGACGACTGGCCAGGTGGGCATGCGAATCGGTGGCAGTGCCACCCTCTCGACCGATGTCGATGATTTCAGCATCATCGCCGTGCCCGAGCCCGCATCGATCGGCCTCGTGTCGCTGGCCGGCCTCATGCTCTTGCGGCGGCGTCGGGCCCGATCGGCCTAGGTTCCACGCGAGCGAGCGAGCGAGCGAGCGACGACTATGCCCTGCGCGCGAATTCTTGGCCTCGCAGTCGCCGCGTTGATGTCGTTGAGCGCCGGCCGCGAGGCGTTCGCTCAGACAACGAAGTCGACGACCCAGCCCCGGACGTTGCCGACCGCGCTAAAGGGCGCGACCGCCAGTCCCTACTTCCGCGATCTCTCCATCCCCTCAATGGAATTGGCCGAACCCGCGCCGGGCCGGCGGGTTCGGCTCACCTTGCCGGATTGCGAAAACACCGAGATCTTTTACTCCCTCTACCTCCCCACCGACTGGCGGCCGGACCGGAAGTTCCCCATCATCGTCGAATACCAGGGCAACGGCGGAGCGATTGCGCTGCCCGGACGATACGATTCCTGCCTCGGTTACGGCCAGTCGGGCGGACAGGGGTTCATCTGGATCTGCCTGCCTTACATCTCCCCCGAAAAGACGCAGCAGATGAGCTGGTGGGGCGACGTCCCGGCGACGCTCGATTTCTGCCGGCTGGTCGTCCGCACCGTCTGCGAGCGCTGGGGCGGCGACAACTCGGCCATCCTGCTGACCGGCTTCTCCCGCGGGGCCATCGCCTGCAACTACCTCGGCCTGCACGACGACGCGACCGCCGACATCTGGCTCGCGTTCCTCCCCCACAGCCACTACGAGGGCAAGTGGCCGGGATCGAAACCGGATGACCGCGACGCCATGTTGGCGCGGCTTGCGCGGCTGCGGGGCCGGGCATCGTTCGTCACCAACGAGGGGCCGGAGATCTTCCCGTACGCCCGCGAGGTGATCGGTTGCAGCGACGCGCCCTTCATGCTTGTCCCACTGCCGGACGTCCGGCACACGAATAGCTGGGTCCTGGAGGATTGCCCGCAACGCAAGCAGCTTCGCCAGTGGCTCGCGGACGTCCTGGAGAAGCGTCCGGGCACGCACGATGTCAGTGGGCGGGTGACCGATGCGAACGGGAACGGCATCGAAGGTGTCCGCATCGAAGGCGGCTTCACGCGCTGGACGTTCACCGACGCCGATGGCCGGTACACCCTCCGCAGCCTGATCGACGGCCCGCGCACGCTGACCGCTTCGAAACCCGGCGTCACCCTTGCCAACGCCCGTCTCACCCTCACCTTGGAAAGACAACATGTCGGCGGCCACGACTTTCGCGCCGCCTCGGGTCAGTAGTTGTCTTGGATCGTCAGGATAATACGACGCGGCCCGCGGGAAATCTCACTGGCGCGGGGATGACGCCACGCGCGGGGTCAGCGGACGAGCGTGGTGCCCGTGCTGCCGGAGCCGGACACGATCGATTCGTCGAAGTGCGCTTCGGCCTGGTCCTGGACGATGAGCGTCTTGCCCACCACGCTGCCGTAGAGTTGTGCCTGGTTTTGCAGCGTGACGTTGACGCCCGGCGCGGCGATGTCGGCCTCGACCGATGCGCCGTCCTGAATCTTCAGTGTGTGGCCGGTGCTGACGACCCGGATCCGAAAGTTGCCGGGCGGGTTGCCCATGGTCTTGGCCTGATTCTGGAACGTGACATCGCCGTTCACGTACACCGTCACCACGCCGCTGATCGTGAGCTTGTGCTGATCCTTGATCTCGAACTTGGTGGCGCGGTAGTTCCCCGCCGTGAGGGTGGTCGAGCCGGTGCCTTGGCGCGTGTAGTTGCCGAGGTTCGTGGTGCCGGGGGGGATGGTGGGGACGGGATAGCTCAGGGGCGTGCTCATCGTGAGCACCTGCCCGGGCGACACGATGCGCGAGGCGCTGTTCACGGTCTGGCCGGACAGGCGGTGCGCGTCGCCGTAGACCTGGCTGCTGTTGGTCAGTTGGATCGAGCCATTGCTCGCGATGTCGCCGTTGGTGCGGTGGGTGGCGAAGGCATAGGCGCCGTCGGTGGAACGGTAGCTGTCGGTCATCGCGCCGTTCTGCATCTGGATCGAGTTCAACCCGATGATGCCGGGGGACGGGTCCGACGCACACCGCGCCGTGGCGCGGGCCGCGACTGCGGTGGTGCTCTTCCCGAACGCCGCCCCGAACGCAAGCGGCACGGTGCAGCGCGCCGTCACTTCCACCGCGTCGATGTCGGAGCCGGAAGCGGCGTCGATCGTCTCGGTGTCGGCGTTCCACCTGCCGAAGGTGAAGTCGGCGTCGGCGAAGGTGATGGCGGCGCCGTTGGCG
>JBAUGM010000563.1:0-9113 GCA_049679725.1 Tepidisphaeraceae bacterium | reverse complement strand
GTCGTCGGCCGCCCGATCACCGGCGGCGCGCCGGGCGGCGGCTCGGGCTTCCAGCGCACGCGCCCATCCACGTTCAGCGTCGACTCGCCCCGCTTCATCGCCAGGCCGGTGATGTCGACATACCCGTCGCGGATCTCGATCCGGCCGGTCACGTCCTTCAGCGGGTACGGAAAGACCGTCAGCGCGCCGCTGGCGCGCGCCAGTTGGATGTCCGTGTCGATCGTCCACCGCTGAGACTTGCCGGGCGGGCGGAAGACGTTGCAGGTGAACGCGCCCTGGTACTTCGGCCATTCGCCGGCGCCGGCGGGGTCGAAGATCTTCAGCGAATCGCGCACCTCCTGCGGGAACGCGGCCGACAGCGTCGGCTCGCTCGTCACGTTCGGCGCGGTGACGCGAAAGTTCACGCCCGTGTCGCCCGCGAGCGGGCCCATCTCGCCGTCCACCGTGATGACCGAGTTCGCGTTCGGCCCGTTCTCCAACCCCATGCCGCGCAGGTTGATGATCTGAAGCTTGTCCCAGCCCAGCGCCTTGTCGTACCCGAAGACCACGCGCCCCGTCGCCTTGCGGATCGGGTAGGCGAAGCGGTCGAAGACGAAGCTGCCGTCCGTGATGTTCACCTCCCCGCTCACCTCCGGCCGCGCGCCGTGACCGGGGCGGACGAGCTCGATCTTGACGCTGCCCGTCCCGTGCGGGCGCAGGTGCTCGTAGATCTCGCGGACCTGACGCGGCATCGACCCGATCAACTGCGGCGCGGGCGGGATGTAGATCTGCTCGTTCGCGCGCGAGGAGACGGTCACGCGCGCGGGCGACAGCGGGGAGAAGCCGTCGATCCGGCCGTTGATGACCAGCGCGTTGTTCTCCATGCTCTCGACGCGCCCGCCCACGTCGCGGATCTCGACGCCGTCATTCACGCCGTCCTTCGTGAACACGAACGAGCCGGACACGCGGTGGAGCTTGACCGGCGCCAGGTCGAACAGCGCCGCAAGCCGCGCCGGCAGCGAGACGGGCACGAACGGCTGGTGGACCGGATCGCGACGCGGAAAGCCCGCTTCCTCCATCCAGCGCAGCGTGTCGTAGACCCACCGCACGGATGCGCGGCGCAAGAGGTCGTCGCGGCCAAGCCATTCTTCGGGGCTGATGGCCAGCGTGACGCGCTCCAGTTCCGTTTCCACCTTGAACGCCGTCGGCTTCCCATCGCGCGGCGGCGTGTAGGAGAGCAGCGGGATGTTCACCTGCCCGGAAAGCTGGTGCGCTTCCCACCACGTGCGCACTTCGGCGGGAAGCATCGTGCGGACGTCGCGGCCGAAGTTCACGCGCGCGTTCTGCGCGATGACTTGTCCCGTCGAGCGCGAGAACGACCCGCTCACGACCGGCCCGATGCCCTGCTGGCCGCGGCCCTGGAGCTCGAAGTGGTAGCGGTCGCCATCGGCGGCGGGCGTGAGCTGGCCTTCGAGGCCGAGCGCGCCGAGCTCGCGATACTTGCCGCCGCGAATCTCGCTGTAGTCGATCTGCGCGTTGCGCAGCAACACCTCCGGCAGCACGAGCGGCGCGCCGGGCGACGGTGCGCTCGCCGGCGGGCGATGCGAGGGCGTGAGCCGCTGGTAGTTCCACTTCCCGGTGTCGATGTTCTCGGTCAGCCGAACGTGGGGCTCGATCGCGATGATCTGGTCCGCCTCCAGCCGGCCGGTGATGAGGACGCGCGGGTCGTACTTGAGGATGAACGCCTCGGCGGTGAACAGCGTGGCGTCGGGCGCTTCGTTCGTCGGGTCCACGTAGACGCGAACGTCCTGCAGGCGCAGTCCTTCGAAGATCGAGAGCTTGGCGGCGCCGATCTCGATCCGCCCGCGCAAGATGCGCGACAGGTACGACTGCGCCATCGAGCGCACGCGATCGGCGTCGGTGTAGTGGAGGTAGCCGCCGATGACCAGGCAGAGCACGAGCAGCAGCGTAAGCATCGCCCACTTGCGCAGACGCGAGGGGCACTTGCCGAAGGGATGGTGCCCGGGCCGCCACGGTCGGTCGAACAGGCGGTCGGCGGTGGGTAGCGCGTCGGGCATCACGGTTCAGGAGAGCGTTTCTATCGGACGCCCGTCGGCGTCGAGCTCGTCACCGTCTTCGTCGTCGCGCGGGCGGCGCCAGTCCGGCGTCCGGACCGACTCCAGCACCCGCGCCACAACACCGGCCGCTACCACTGCCATCGGCACTTCCGCGGGGACCCGATAACGCAGCGAGCCGACCGACAGGGCGTGGACGACCGTAAGATATACCGCCGGCGACAGCAGGAACACCTTTGCCGACAAGGGCAGGGGCGACGAGAAAACCCCCACGATCACCAGCAGGAAAAACGGCGCCCCGTACAGCAGCGCCGCCGCCACGTACAACGGCCGGCCGAAGTCATCGCTGAGCGGCTTGGGGCTCCACATCCGCGCGATTTTCGCGATCGCCAGCTCCGTCACCCGGCCCGGGTGCGCATCGGTGTAGTCGCGGGCGCGCGCCGTCAGGTACTTCGATCGGCCGACTTCATCCATTCGCCCCAGTTGTGGCATCGCCTGGACGAACGACTGATTACTGGACCCGTCGGCGTCGGGGTTGAACCCGTCGTACGCGGTGAAACCACCGTTCGTGCTCGTCCATATCCATTGACCCACCACAAGGTGGTTGCGATAGGCCCAAGGCAACAGAACCAAACCGGTGAGCAGCAATGCCGTTGCCGCAACGGGCAACGGCCAGAACGAGCCCAAGTGGTACGCGTTCGATGCCCGCCGGTTCACCAGCACGCCGCAAACGGCGAGCCCGACCGGCAGCCCGATCGCGCCCGGTCGAACGAGCACGGCCAGCGCCAGCAACAGCACACCCCCTATCCACGCCAGCCGCGCTTTGCCGACCGATGTGATCGCCCCCGGCCAGGCGAGCAGCACCATCGCCCACGCGAGCATGGCGGTGAAGAGCGTTTCGGTCAGGAGCAGCCCGCAGAAGTAGATGAGGAACGGATTGAACGCCACGAGCAGCGCCGCGAAGAGGCTCGCCCACTTCGACAGCCACCGCCGCGCGAGCAGGTACGCCGCGAGGACGGTCCCGGTGTCAAGGATCGCCTGCACCACCCGCGCGACGCGCACGTTCGCCCCGCACGCGGCGAGGAACGCGGGGTAACCGGGCGTTCGAAACGCATACACCTTCTGCCCAAACCGCGGATCGACGAAGCCCAGCCCTTCGCCATAGAGGAGGTTGCGCGCGGTTTCCAGGTATTCCCGCTGGTCCGGCAACTGATCGACCGACGCCGCATCCGCCGGGCGCGTCATCGCCCAGCCCAAGCGGATCGCCAGCGCGACGAACAGCAGCAACAGGAGATACCGGCGGTGGTGCGACGAAGTGGGAAAAACCGTGTCGTTCACGAGGTCCTACCGTACCATGTCAGGGGGTCGATCTGTAGACGAGCGCGCGATGCATATGGCTCTGACTCCTTCGCCCCGTACTCGGGGAGAGGGTTGGGGAGAGGGGGCAGAGCAGACGCCGGTGTCGAGCGCGCGAAACTCACTCCGCAGCGGGCCCTCTCCCCCGCTCTCTCCCCGAGTACGGGGCGAGGGAGTGAGCATCGCGGCAAGATAGAACATCGCTTCCCATGAACACCCAGCCGACGGAAGAACTTGTCGCCACGCAGCCCGCGGGGGACGCAAAGGACGAATTCGTCATCCAAGACGATCTCCCCTGCCGCTGCGGCTTCAACCTCCGCGGCCTGTCCGAATCCGGGCGATGCCCCGAGTGCGGGCGCGAGGTGGCCGTCGTCCTGGGCGATTACGAGCAGGCCGCCCTCGACGGCCGCGCGCGGCGACGGCTCGGCGCCTCTCTGCTCATCGCCAATCACGTCGTCTGGCTCTGCCTGCTCGCATCCTGGCTCGTCGGCGTGCGCGGCGTGCCGCGCAGCGTCATCGCGCTCCTCGCCGCCGCGGGGCCGCGCTCCGTCACGTCGATCGAGGTGTTCAAGCCGGGGACCGTGCGCGTGTTCGCCACCAGCGTCGTCATGCTCACGCTGCTGAACGTCGGCGGTATCTGGATGCTGACGACGGTCCGACGATTCGAGCAACTCGACGCCGTCCGGAAAGCGGGCTGGCTCCTCCGCTGCGGGCAGCTTGCCGCCGTTGCATGGGGGGCGTGGCTCATCGGCACAGCGATCTTTACCAACCGCAGCCTGCTCATCACCCTGCACCTTCTCGAAGCGCCGGTATCCATCTTGCTCGGCTTCTACCTCGCGCAAATTGGCATCGCCGAACGATCGCGCTTTGTGGCGGTGGGCGGACGGGTCGTGTCCGCATTGCTCGCTTTCTCGTCCGTCGTGATTGCGGGCGCAGTCCTCCTTCGGTGGAAACCGGACGTCGCCCCTCGGACGTGGTTCTACGCCGGGCTGTCGGCCAGCGCACTGGCAGGTATCCTTCTGCTCGCACTCCTGCTTGGCATCCGCATCATGCTGGGGCGAGAGGACACCGATTTCGAACGGACTTGAGCGAAACGCATGACGAATCTGGAACATGAACGCGAGTTGACGTGCGCCTGCGGCTACAACCTGCGCGGGTTAGCGCACGAGGGCACCTGCCCCGAATGCGGCGAGGGCATCGCGACGGCCCTCCGCAGGGTGCGGCTCAACGCCGAGCAATCTCTGTTCGCGGACCGCGCAACTCTTGGCCTTACGATCCTCGTATGGGTCGCGCCCCTCCTCGCCGCCGCCATGCTCTTGTTCCGCAACTTCGTAGGCGTCGGCCTGCCCTTGGCGTCGCTGAACTTCCCCGGCCCGAAGGCGTGGGCGATTCCACTCATCACGAAATACGGATCCAGCCAGATCACGGCGGTCTACCCAATCTGCGCTCTTGTGCTGCTCAACGGTTTTGCAATCTGGCTCCTGACCACCCCGCCGCCGGGATCGGAGAAGACGCGCGGCACTCTACCGTTGCGTCGCGTACTGCGGTTCTATCTGCCGATTGGCTTGGCCATTTGTTGGACGATCTCCGACGCAAGCGTGGCGTGGGTTTCCGTCTCGTATCTGTCCCAGCCGCTCGTGGCCCATCTCACGGTGGAGCTGCCATGCACCGCGATGCTTTATCTGCACCTGAGCGGCCTCGCGCAGCGCATCGGGCGCGGAGATCTCGCAAAGTCTCTCCGTCACATCATGTGGGCGGCGCTGGCGGTGGCGATCTTGAGCGTGCCGAACCTCAGCGGACGATTGCCGCTGGAGCAATTCGTCCCGCGGCTCGTCCTGCCGATGTACGGCGTCGCGCTTTTCATCCTCGGTTTCCGGGCAGCCGATCTGCTGCTGGAACTGCGGCACGAAGTGAGGCTGGCGCCAATCGCGACCAAGTCTGAGCCTGCCTGATCCTCCCGCTTCCCAGATCACGAACTGTAGCGTGGGAACGCTGGACGAGGTCTCCGCCCCCGACAGCGCGTCCTGTTCATCCCCTGGCGCGTTCAACGGCTGCGCTGCGGATAAACTCGGACAAGCCCTGCCCGTGCTGACGCGCAGCCTCCTCGAACATCACCTTCTCCCCGGCGGAAATTCGAACATTGAGCTGCACGAGCTTTGTCTCGTCGGACGCTGCGGGCGGCGGCGTCTCGCCGCGCTCGAGCATGAAGGCCACGACCGCAACCATCGACGCCTTCGTCGAA
This sequence comes from Tepidisphaeraceae bacterium, assembly GCA_049679725.1. Classification (GTDB taxonomy): domain Bacteria; phylum Planctomycetota; class Phycisphaerae; order Tepidisphaerales; family Tepidisphaeraceae; genus DASYWJ01. The sequence goes on along the minus strand of JBAUGM010000563.1, from coordinate 3,461 downwards.
GCCAGGCATCCCGCGGGCGTCGCTCCATTGCCGAGGGCGCCGGGCAACTCCAGGCCACGGCCGAAGTACCCGTCGCTCTCGCGGCGAATGACCACCTGGTAACGGTCCGCAATTCCCTTCGCGCGACTCAGGATCGCCGGATCAAATGGGCGATCGATGCGCCCCCGCCTTTTCCTAGCGGATCCCGAGGCGCTTCTTAATGTCCTTGAGGTAGCCATGCATCACCATGCCTTTGTGAACGGGAATCGAAAAATGAAGCGGCTCGCCCGGTTTCGTGAAAATGTGATGCGACGAGGCAATCCGCGACAGCGTCCAGCCGTGGCTTTCCAGCAAACGCTGCACCTCGGCAAATCTCACCGGGCTCGGCATCGCACCAAGTATAGCAACGTGCTATACGAGATGATAGCCGTCCAATTCGCGAAATGGGGGCTGTTGTGGCCGACGCGTCCCGCTCATCCCGGAATCCCCCCGCTTCCCCTACAATGCCGCTCACATGGCGTGGCGGAGTGAGAGCATCGAATCGCGGCTGCTCGGGCTCGACAAGGAGCTGGCGACGCTGCGCTTGCCGAACGGATCGCCCGTGGCGGGCGCGGTCGGGCGCTGGCGCGCGGATGCGGGGGCGCTGCGCTTCCACCTCCGCGACGCCGGCGAGCGGCCGCGGGTGATCGCGATCCTCGGGGGGACCGGGACGGGCAAGAGCACGCTCGTCAACCGGCTGCTCAACTCCAACCTGTCGGCTGCGAGTTTCCGGCGCACGTACACCGCCGGCGCGGTGGCGATCGCGCACGCGCCCGATGTCGTGCCGTCGCAGTGGCTCGGCGTCGAGCATGAGGTCGCGCAAGCGGTCGATCTGCCCGCGCGCGGGGAAGCCGACCGGCTCATCATCGTCCCCGCCGAGCAGGAGCTGACGAAGCACGTCACCCTGATCGACACGCCCGACCTCGACGGCGACCAGCCCGCCCACCACGCGCAGGCCGATCGCGCGTTCCGGTGGGCGCAAGGCGTCGTCTTCCTCGTCACGCCCGAGAAGTACCAGATGACCGAGCTGCTCCCGTACTACCGGCTGGCGAGCCGGTACGCGATCCCCGCCTTGTTCGTGATGAACAAGGCGGAGGAGTCGGCCGTGGTGTCGGACTACGCGAGCCAGCTCCGCACGCACGGCTCCGCCAACGGCACAGCGGCGGTCCCCGTCTACGCGATCCCGCGCGACGACGCAGCCTACGAGCCGGAACCGGACACGAACCTCGGCTCCCTCCGCCGCGCGATCGCCGCCATGCCCGAGCCGACGTCCAACGCCCGTGCCGAAGGCCTCGTGAATCGCACGGCCGATCTGATCGGGCGACTGCAGGACCAGATCGTCGCGCCGCTGCGTGAAACGAGGCAGGAGGCCGACCGCCTCATCGCATCGCTCCGCGCGATGGAGGCGCCGACGAGCGGCGTCGACGTCAACCCGATCACGCGCCAGCTCCAGCGCCGCCTCCAGCAGCGCAGCATCCTGTACCTGATGGGCCCCGGCCGGATGCTCGACCGCGTCCGGCAGGTGCCGGGGTTGCTCGTTCGCCTCCCGCGTAATGCGTGGGACCTGGTCATGAAGGGCAAGGTCGACACGACCGACCCGACCGGCGAGAACGCCAAGGGTCCACGCGAGGTGCCCGATTTCCGCGCCGCGCTGTCGGAGCAGTTCTCGGTCATCCAAAGCCGCATCGAAGACGTCCTCCGCTCCAGCCCCGCCGGCGAGCAGTGGCTCGCGCGGCCCGACTCCGGCTGGTCGCAGGCCAAGCTCGATCCCGCCGCCGCCGGCGCCATCGCAGATGAGGAGCTCGCCGACCTGCGCGGCTGGCTCGAGAATCGCTGGAACGGCACGCCGCGCGACACGATGCTCCTCCAGCGGATGCTCAAGTACCTCCCCGGCGGCGAGAAGCTCACGCAATGGTCGGAGGCCGCGCCGTACCTGCTCACTATCGTCGTCGCCACGCACCACGCGTTCTTCGGCCACGTCGATCTGATGATCATCGGCGGGTACACGCTGGCGACGTGGTTGACGGAGCGCATCAGCAACGAGGTCGCCTCACGCACGCGGCAAACGAATCGGAAGATCGGCGAGCGCTTCGAGCGCCTCGCGCACGAGCAGATCACGCGCGCCATCGCGTGGTTGGACGAGCGGGCGCCGTCGGAGAAGGTGATCGAGCGGCTGCAGACGTCCATGGAAGCGATCGGAGAGGGATGATGACGCTTTTGATTCGTGGCTTGGGCGTCTCGCCCGAGCTCTATGGACGAATGCAACGCAAAGGACGCAAAGAACGCCAAGGTCGCAAAGAGAATCCAGCCTGAATTCGTCTCTTCTTTGCGCTCTTTGCGTCCTTTGCGCTCTTTGCGTTGGATTCGAACGAACGAATGCTCGGGCGAGACGCCCAAGCCACGAATCTGAGGAAGGGGTGCATGACCACCGACGTCGAACAACTCGTCCACGAAGTGACCGACCTGACCGGATCGGCGGCGCCCGAAGTGTTCGACCACGACGCTCCGGTCCTGCGCACCGACGCCGTCGAAGGCGACACCTTCTACCTCGTCGGCCTGATCGGCGGGAAAGAGGTCGGCAAGAGCGCCCTCGTCAACGCGATCGCCGGCCAGAAGGTGGCGGAGTCGACGTCGTACGGGCCGGGCACCGAATCCGTTCTCGCCTACGCGCATGCGTCGCAAGCCGACGCGGTGACGGAGCTGCTCCGCCGCGAAGTGCCGGGCAAGTTCCGCGTCATCACGCATGACCTGCCGCACCTCTGTCGGCAGGTGCTGCTCGACCTGCCGGACATCGACAGCCACTACGCCGACCACGTCGAGATCACCCGCCGGATGCTGCGGCACATGCTCTTCCCGGTGTGGATCCAGTCCGTCGAGAAGTACGCCGACCTCCAGCCGCAGAAACTCCTCGCCGCCGTCGCGGCGGGGAACGACCCGGCCAACTTCATCTTCGCACTGAACAAGGCCGACCAGGTCGTCGACCAGGCAGGCGACCTCACCGCGCTGGAGCTGCGTCATGACTTCGCCCAGCGCATCGCGCGCACGCTCTCGCTCGCGTCGCCGCCCACCGTGCACATGATCAGCGCGATCCACCCGCAGCGCTACGACCTGCCGACCCTGCGCGAGTTCCTGGCGCAGCAGAAGTCGACGGAGATCGTTCGGCAGTCGCTGGACCTGGCCGGTCGACAGCGCACGCGCTCGCTCCTCTCCTGGCTCGACGCGCAGAACCTCCCCGCCCGCGCGGATCGGCTCAGGCGATTGCAGGAGGAAGCGGAGGAGCTGACGGCGTCGCGCCTGGGCATCCCGATCATCGAGATCGCTCTGCCGCGATTGCTCGACGATCCGGCGCACCGGCTCGCGCTGATCGACGATTGTGTGTCGCGCCGCGTGGCGCGCTGGCCGCTGGTCAACGTGCTGCACGCCCTGCTCGCGCCGCTCACTGC
>JBAUGM010000562.1:0-1522 GCA_049679725.1 Tepidisphaeraceae bacterium | reverse complement strand
GGAATAATCGCTTCCTTGGCGTTCTTTGCGTCCTTGGCGGCTCTTCGTATTTCGATCGGTGGGCGTGTTACGGCGTCACGTACACCGCGCCGTCTTCGACGCTCAGCTCCACCCCCGCGTTCTTCGCCGCTTCTTTCAGCGCGGCGTCGAGCATCACGACCGGGTCTTTGCTCACCTCCAGGCGTCGCATGATGCCGTCGCCCTTCTTCGTGCCCACCGTCAGCGTGACCTTCAGCCCGCGGCGCTTGGCCTTCACGCTGGTCCCGTCGGGGAGCTTCGCGTTGAACGGCTTGAGGTATGCGTCGACGTAGTGCACGCCGATGCCGGACTTGTCGTCGGTCTTGCCGGGGAGCTTCTCCGTCGCGGCAGGGTTGAGGTCGCAGAGTTTGGTTTTCATATTCGTTTCAATCCAATCAGATGGAACCGCAGATGAACGCAGATGAACGCAGAGGAACGCAGGTAAGAAACGAGAGTGAGTTTCATCCGAGTTTTCTCTTATCCGCGTTTATCTGCGTTCATCTGCGGTTAATTCCTTCTTGCAGCGAGGTATTCATCCATCGCCCCGCGGAAGGCGCGGATGTGGTCCGGCGTGCTGCCGCAGCAGGCGCCGATGATGTTCGTGCCGGTCTCCAGCAGCGGCACGACGCCCCTGACCATCTGCTGTGGCGTCTCGTCGTACACGACCTTCATGTCGACCAGCTTCGGCTGGCCCGCGTTGGGTTGGGCCATCACGGGGAGGCGCGTCGCCTCCTTGTACCGGTGGATCGCCTCGTTGGCCCGCTGCATGTCCATCCCGGTGCCGCAGTTCAGCGCGACGACATCGGCGCCGGCCTCCTGCATGAACTCCGCGGCGCGCTCGGGGTCGATGCCCATCATCGTGCGGAACGTCGAGCCGTCGAGCGTGACGTCGTAAGCCATCGAGCCGATGACGCACGGTGCGCCCGCTTCCTTGGCGGCGGCGATGGCGATGCCGAGCTCTTCGAGGCCGGTTTGCGTCTCGATGATGACCGCATCGGCGCCGGCGTCGACGAGCGCTCTCGCCTGCTCCTCGAACGCTTCGCGCACCTGTTGCTCGGTGAACTCGCCGTACGGTTCCATCAGGCCGCCGAACGGGCCGATGTCGCCGATGACGTAGCCGTCGCGGCCTGATTCGATGAACGCCTGGCGGACGATTTCGACGGCGGCCTTGTTGATGGCGACGACGTTGTCGGCGTTGCCGTGGCGGTTGAGCATGATGCGGCTGCCGCCGAACGTGTTCGTCAGGATCACGTCGCTGCCGGCATCGGCGTAGCGGCGCTGGATGCCGAGGACGCGCTCGGGGTGCGTGAGGTTCCACTCCTCGCCGCAGGCGCCGGACTCGAGGCCTGCGAGCATGAGCTGTGTGCCCATGGCGCCGTCGCCGAGGAGGGGGCGGGTTTTCAGTGCTTCAAGTAGTAGCGGCTTCATTAGGTCGTATCTCTTGCCCGGGAGAGGGACAGGTTGAGCGTATTGCGTGGCTTGGGCGTCCCGCCCGAGCTTTCGG
>JBAUGM010000561.1:0-2927 GCA_049679725.1 Tepidisphaeraceae bacterium | reverse complement strand
CTGCCAACCCGTGCGCGATTCTCATGACAATCGCGCACGACGCCTTCCGAATCACGCGAAAAAGACCGGAAAAACGACGCAAAAAATTCTGCATTCCGCCGGGATTGTCATAACTCCTTTTGCGCGATTGTCATGACGTTCGCGCAACGTTGCTTGCCTAAGCCGCCGTGCCCACCCGCTCCTTGCCCCGCCCGCTCCTTGCTCCGAAGAAAGGCAACCACGGAGACGCGGAAGCGCGGAGAACGAACGCACAGAGGAAGATCAACTTTCTCTGTTCTCCGCTCCGCGTCCTTCCTCCGCGTCTCCCCGTCTCCGCGGTTGCCTTCTCATCCGCCGCGGTTTGACAACCACTGAATCGATCGTGCCCGGTCGCCGCCGGGGTGATTGACCAAGCGCCGCGCGCTTCATAGCATCGCGGCCCTGCCGCCGCACGATCCTGCCAGCGATCGATGTGTGCCTGCAGGGCTTTCCCCCGCGCGCGATGCTGAAACTGGGTTCGCTCATCTTCCGAAACGTCCTGCGCAACCGCCGGCGCAGCCTGCTGACGCTGGCGAGCACGGCGGTGTCGCTGGCGCTGTTGGCGCTGCTCGTCGCGATCTACCAGGGGTTCTTCTACGATCCCCCGGCGTCGCCCTCCGAGGCGATGCGGCTCATCTGCCGGCACCGCGTTTCGCTGACCAATCCGCTCCCCGCCAGCCACCAGGGGCGGATCAAATCGGTGCCCGGCGTCGAAATCGTTTCGGCGTGGAGCTGGTTCCAGGGCGTGTACAAGGAGCCGAAGAACTTCTTCGCGCGCTTTGCCGTCGATCCCGACGTGATCTTCGACATCCGCAAGGACTGGGTCATGCCCGCCGACCAACTGGCGGCGTTCAAGAGCGGGCGCACGGCTTGCGCGATCGGTGAGAAGATCGCCAGGACCTACAACATCAAGCTCGGCGACCGCGTCACGATCGTCGGCGACATCTACAACGTCACGCTCGAGCTGACGTGCGTCGGCATCTTCACCCATCCGCAGAATGCCGAGTGCCTCGTGTTTCACCGTGAGTATTTGTCGGAGCTGCTGCCGAAGACGGATTCGCAGCGCGACGCGGTGGGGACGTACATGATCCTCGCGAATGCGCCGGAAAAGGTGCCGGGCATCGCGCGGGCGATCGACACGATGTTCGAGAACTCCCCATACCCGACGCGCACGGAATCGGAGAAGGAGTTCGGCCGATCGTTCCTGGCGTTCCTCGGCAACATCAAGCTGTTCCTCGCCGCCATCTGCGGGGCGGTCACCTTCACGATCCTGCTCGTCTCGGCCAACACGGTGGCGATGGCGGTGCGCGAGCGGACGCGCGAGATGGCGATCCTGCGCACGCTCGGCTACACGCCGGGCGAGATCCTGCAATTGGTGCTCGGCGAATCGGTGGTCATCAGCCTGATCGGCGGACTGCTCGGGCTGGGGCTCGGGTGGCTGCTGGCCAGGGGAATGGCGTCGACCGGCGCCTTCGGGTTCACCGGCATCAAGTGGCAGGCGGCGGCGATCGTGCTGGGCATGGCGGCGGTGATCGGGCTGCTGGCGGCGCTCGTGCCGGCGATGGTGGCGGCGCGGAAGAACGTGGTGGAGTCGCTGCGGTTTACTGGATGATTGCGCGGCCATGTTGTCATCCTGAGGTACTCCGAAGGATCTGGCCGAATCGGTGAGGCCTTCTCGTTCGCGGCTAGATCCTTCGGAGTACCTCAGGATGACAAAGCGAGAAGTGCCTGCGATTGAGCGAGATCAATGAGCGTTCCGATCACCTACAACCTCCGCAACCTGATCGAGCGCAAGGGCACGACGCTGATGACCGCGCTGGGCATCGGGCTGACCGTGGCGGTGCTCGTCACGGCGATGGCGCTGACGGCGGGCCTCAAGCGCGTCTTCGCCGGCAGCGGCGATCCGCGGCACGTGCTGGTCCTTCGCAAAGGCGTCGATGCGGAATTGACCTCGACCGTTTCGAACGACGCGTACCAGATTATCCGCCGGCTCCCGGGCATCGCGGCCGACGAAAAGGGCGAGCCGATGGTGTCGCCCGAGGGGTTGACCGTCATCAACCTGCCCAGCGTCGATTCGCCCGAAGGTATGAACGTCACCGTGCGCGGCATGCTGCCGATCGGGCTGACGATGCGGACGGTCGACATCTTGCGCGGGCGGATGTTTGAGCCGGGACGGCGGCAGGTGATCGTCGGCGAGTCGATCGCGCGCCGATACCCGGACGCGCAGCTGGGAAAGCAAATCCGGTTCGGCCGCGGGTCGTGGGAAGTGGTGGGCGTGTTTCGCGTCGGTGACACCGCGGCCAACAGCGAGATATGGGTCGATCTGAACCAGCTCCGCGGCGATTTCGAGCAGCAGGGCGGGAGCAGCTCGCTGCTCGTCCGCACCGCGAGCGACGCCGCCGGCGCGCTGCTGAAGAAGACGATCGAGGACGATCAGCGGCTCGGCTCGGCGCTCATCGGCGAAAAGGCGTATTATGCGGCGATGACCGCGTCGGGCCTGCCGATTCAGACGCTGGGGTTCTCCGTCGCGATCATCATGGCGATCGGCAGCGCGTTCGCGGCGACGAACACGATGTACGCCGCCGTGTCGCGCCGCGCGAAGGAGATCGCGACCATGCGCGCCCTGGGCTTTGGCCGGTGGGCGATCCTGCGGTCGTTCATGCTCGAATCGATCTGCCTGGCGTTGATCGGCGGCGTCGTCGGCGTGCTCATCGCGCTGCCGGTGAACGGCGTGACCACCGGCGTCGGCAGTTTCGCGACCTTCAGCGAGACGGCGTTCAAGTTCCGCGTGGGACCGGACGCCATCGCGTGGGGCCTGGCGTTCGCGGCGATCATCGGCGCGCTGGGCGGATTCCTGCCGGCATGGTCGGCGTCGAAGAAAAACATCGTGACGACGATGCGGGATTTGT
>JBAUGM010000560.1:0-5705 GCA_049679725.1 Tepidisphaeraceae bacterium | reverse complement strand
AGCCGCACAATATACTTCTTGTTCATTACGGTCCTCCGTGACCACCGGCACCACGCCGGCTTCACGGAAGATCGGCATTCATACACCCCCAACTCGAAAATCTAGTGGCGACGGAGCACTAGCTTGCTCACGCGGCCGCGGCAACATTCTGTGAACCGTGTTCGATTTGGAGTGCGGGACGCGAGGAAATGGACTGCGATCCATTCGATCGGCCGACCTCGTATTTCCCCCCGCTCGGCAGCGCATGCCCATTCAGCCGCTCCAGATACCGATCGCGCAGTTCGCGGGCGGCGGTGATCAGCTTCGGGTCGATCTTGATCTTGACCCGCGGGGTCTTCTCCTTCGCGACACGCTCGCGTTTCCGCTTCGCGGCCGCGGCAGACGACGCCGGCACACCGAAGCGCAAGCCACACGCGGCGGTCGTCAGCGCACCTTTCGCCATCTCGGGCTTCCGAGCCGGCGCTTCGAGTGTACGCGCGATGAAGCGTCGCTCGTGGCGCCGACGCCTGTTCATCACCTCCGGCGTCGGGGTGGGCATTCTCATTGTGCTGTGGCAGCTCGGTCCGATGGCGGCCGCGCCGTACGTGCGCGCGAAGCTCCAGGCGATGATATCCGAGCAGCTTGACGCGGAGCTGACCATGGGCCGGCTGGCGTATCACCCGCCGTTTGGGGTGAGCGTGCGCGATGCGCGGCTGACCGCGCGCGACGGTGACGGCGGAGCAGGGCGGGCGACCGTCGACCTTCTCACCGCCCGCACGATCGATCTGAAGCTCGCGCGACACCCGTTCCAGAGCGGACCGCTCGTGATCGAGCGGCTGGAGATCGACTCGCCGGCCGTGCGCATCGTGCGGACGACCGACGGCGTCGTTGGGCGGGGCATCGGCAAGTCCGATGCTCGGCCGGGCAGCGAGAGGCGGAAGAAGCTCTCCGAGATGCTCGAGCTTCGTCACGTCCGCCTCGACGGCGGATCGGTCGTATACGAGGATCGCGTGACGCCCGGCGCGGTGCCGCCCCTGTGGCACGACCTGACGATCGATCTCGCGACCGCCCCGCAATCGGCCGCCGAGTATGCGTATCAGTTCACCGCGGGGGATGGGAAGATCGCATCGCTGTCGGCCGAGGGCTCGGTGAACATCGATGACCTGCTGCTGCGGCTGACGAAGTGCGCGATCCGCACGAGCGTCGATCCCGCCGCGAAGAACAGCCCGCTGCCGGGGGAGATCCAGCGCGTGCTGCGCGAGTATGCGGTGGGGGGCGAGGTCACGCTTACCGTGACGGGCGAGGTGCCCCTGATGGACATGGCGCGGGCAAAGCTGAATTCGACGATCGAGCTCGCGCGGGCGACCGGTCGGATCAAAGGGGCGGAAGCGCCGCTCGACGAGTTGGACGTGAAGCTCGCAGCGACCGTCTCCCCCGTCTCCGATGCGACGAGGCAGCGCATCGTAAACGCGACGATCGAGCGCGTGATAGCGCGCGGCCGCGACGTCGCGGTGCGGATCGACGGGGCGGACGTTGTGTGGAACAGCGCGAGCGGGGCGATCGGCGTGAGCGACCTGAAGCTCGCCTGCGACACCGGCGCCGACCGCGCGGCGCTCCCGGTGGACGTGCGCAAGCTGCTCGACGAGCTGAAGGTCACCGGCGCGATCGCCTGCACGATCTCCGGCAGCGGCCCAGCGCGGTTTGACGCGGCCGCGCTGAATGAGGTGCAGGCGGAAGTACAGGTTTCGCCGAAGGACCTGACGATCCACCACGCGACATTACCCGATCCGCTGCACGACATCGGCGACCTCACGCTTCGCCTCGCCGGTGGGGTGATGACCGCGCAGACGGTGCGGGCGCGGTACGGCAATGACGTCGTCTTCGTCCGCGAGGCGAAAGCGCCGATCAAAGACCTGCCGCGCGCGGTCCGCTTCGAGCAATTGGCCGGCGCAATCACGTTCGCCGATCCGCATGCGAAGTATCCGCCCGCGATCGCGGAGTACCTCGCCAAGGCGCGACCGCGCGGGCCGTTCTTCTTCGACGGCACGGCCCACCTCGAGTTCGACAAACCGAACCCCGCCGTCGACTACCGCATGCGCGTGACGAGCGAGCGCGCGGCCGTCTCCACCGCATGGCACCACATCCCCCTCACGAACGTCGCCGCCGATCTGATCGCCACGCCGGCATTCATCGACATCAGCAAGTTCAACGCGGATGCGCTGACCGGGAAGCTCGCGACGGTCGGGCGAATCGACCTGGCAGGTGATTCGAACGGGGAGCCGACGTACACGGCGCGCGTTCGCATCCGCCGGATGGATTTGAACCGGCTCGCCGAGCTCCTCGTCGAGCCGGGTGGGGAGCCGATCACCGTTTCGGGCGAGGTGAGCTCTGACCTGTCGCTCAGCGGCAGGAGCTTCGACGTGGAGAAGGCGCTGGATGCGCTGACCGCCGAGGGCGCGCTGGAGATCGATCGCGGCGATCTGTTCCACGTGCCGGTGCTCAAGGACGTCGCGGAGAAAGTGCGGCTTGGCAACGCCGGCACCGTCGGCGAGGCCGCGTGCGGCTTCAAGCTGGCGGCCCGTCGCATTCAGCTCACCGATGCCGCGATCGGCGCGCCCGCCGTCGGCGTGCGCGGGGGTGGGAGCATCTCCTTCGACGGTTCGCTCGACCTGGAAGTCATCGCGACGGGGTTGAACGATTGGGAAAAGCACATTCGCCGGGATGATAATCCGATCGCCAACGTCGCCGGCGCGATCGCGGGGACGGTGCAGAAGGGGTTGAACAGCGTGACGAAAGAGTTGCTGTACCGCATGCACGTGGTCGGGACGGTGGAGAAGCCGGACGTGCGCGTCGTCGCCGCGCCGGTCGTGCAGCGGCGGTTGGGGAATTGACGTATCGAGGTGAGGGCGACATGGTTTCAAAGTCTGAAGCGGTCAGTCGGTTCGTGCGCGGAGCGGTCGTCGTCGTTGCCATCGCGGCAACGTTGGCCGCGGGATGCAGTTCGGGCGGTGGGGCGTCGATTCAGACGTCCGTCGGCAACTACTACGCGCCCCCACCCGGCATCGCGAAGGGTCGTGTGGGCGTGAGCGAGTTCAAGGTCGAAGCCGGCGCCGATGATCCGCTCGCCGCCGTCGGAAGCCTCGGGGAGTTCGCGGGCGACGAGGTCGCGACGCTGCTCGCCAAGAGCGGGCGGTTCAACGTCGTCGGCCGAGTCGCGCTGGCGCAGTCGCTCGGTCAGCAGGGGCTCTCCGGCGTGATCGAGCCGGGCACGCTCGTTCGTCCGGCGACGATCAACGGCGTCGAGTACGTCCTCGTCGGCACGCTCAGCAACCTCAGCATCGCCAAGCGTCCCGCCACGCCGGGCATGATGGGCAAGATGAAATCCTGGGTGAAGCAATCGACGCAGAACAAGCAGGTGCAGGTGATCGCCAACTGCAACGTCGCGATGAAGCTGATCGAGCCGAAGACCGGCGACATCATGTTGTCGACCAACAGCCAGTTCTCGCGCACGGGCGGGGCCACGGCGATGGGCATCGACGTCCTCGACGCAGCCGCGTTGCAATCGGGCGACTGCCGGTGAGCGATGAGGACCAGGAGCAGGTCGTGCGGCTGGCGCTGGACGATGCGGTTCGCAAGTCGATGCCGAAGATCGACCGGTTCCTCCAAAGCCGCGGCGGCATACAACACGGGGTGGCAACGGCGTCCACACAACCCGCGCCGCGAGCGATGCCGACACCATCGACAGCATCGTCATCCGCGCCGCCCGCGCCGTTGCCCGCAAAGCAAGGCGCCGCGCCGTCCCCCGCGCCCTCTCCGGCGTCTGCCTCGAAGCTATGCAAGTCCTGCGGCGCCTCCAATGACCCCGCCGCACGGTTCTGCCGGCGCTGTGGTGGGAACTTGTAGAAAACCTCCGCGCCGCGAGCTGCTCAAGGTCCCACCGGAACGGATCGCCCGTGTGACAAACCACCGGCTCTCCGATTACGATTGCCGCCATGAGCAGCGAGCGACCCGTCATCGGGGTGACCGTCGATTACGCGGATGATGCGCCGCGCTACATGTTGGGGTTCACGTACGCCGAGGCGATCGAGCGGGCGGGCGGGACGCCGATCCTGTTGCCGTATCGGGTCGACCTCAAACTCATCCCGCAGTATGTCGACCTGTGCGATGGCATCCTCTTCACCGGCGGGAACGACCTGGACCCATCCCTCTACGGCGAGGGCGAGTGGCATCCGAAGGCCGTCAAGCTTGATCCGAGGCGGCAGGAGTTCGAGCTGGCGCTGCTGGCGGAGGTGGAGAAACGTCGACTGCCGACGCTGGGCGTCTGCCTCGGCTCACAGGTGATGAACGTGTATCGCGGGGGGTCGCTCATCCAGTTCCTGCCGGACGAACTGCCGGACATCGAGCACCGCCGCATCCCCAATCAGGAACCGGGCCGGCACCCGATCAAGCTTGACACCGATTCGCAGCTCGGGCGGGCGATCGGGAAGGGCGATGTCAGCGTGAACACCTATCACAAGCAGGCGATCCGCAAGATCGGCAAGGGGCTGCGCGTCATCGCGACGGCGCCGGACGGGGTGATCGAGGCGTACGAGGACCCGACGTTCCCGCTCTTCGCGGCGGTGCAGTGGCACCCGGAACGGCTGCTCGACGAACCGGAGCACCTCGCGCCGTTCAAGCTGCTGGTGGAGAAGTCCCGCGAGTCGGCGCAGCGTTAGTCCTGGGCGAAGCCGCAAGCGGAAACGCGCAAGCGGACACGCGCGCATGAGGATGCGCCGCGCGTGATCTGCGGTGCTACAATTGGGGCGATATGGCATCCCGTCCCACGACCAAGCGTCCGGAATTCGACATCATCGAGCCGATCGGCAAGCGCGTCGTCATCCGCAAGGATGACAACAAGCGACAAACCAAGAGCGGCATCGTCCTCCCCGACAGTCATGAGATCCCCGTCATCACCGGCCGGGTGATCGCGGTCAGCAAGGCGATCGAGAACGACGAGGACCAGACGATCCGCCAATACGACAAGGTGCTGTTCGATCCGCGCGAGGCGATCCCCGTGGAACTGGAGCACGACAACCGGCTGTTCGTCGTGGCGATCGATCGGGTGTTGGCAATTTTTCGAAGGTCGGAACCGGGTCGGGGCGCGGGCGCGAACATGGAGAAGGAGAAGGGCGAGGACGATTCTGAGTCTTCCGATGCGTAGTTTGCGGGCGAACCAAAGCGACATCTCGGGCGTAACGTCGACAGAGCAGCACCCGTCAAAGGGAAGGGCCTCATCATCCCGCGGACCATCGGTAAGGGTTTGGTAGGTATGGCGAAGAAGATTGCGTTGGTCGGTCACTGTGGTCCGGACAGCAGCTATCTGCGGATGGCGGTGTCGTCGGCGGATCGGTCGGCGCAGATCATGATGGCGGACGATGCGAGCGAGCTGAGCCGCGTGCTGGAGCAGGGGGTCGATCTGCTGCTTCTGAACCGCGAGATGCCGTACGGGTTCGACGACGACGAGGGCGTTTCGCTCATCCGCAAGCTTCGCGCGACCCACCCGGCGGTGAAGATGATGCTCGTCAGCAACTATCCCGAAGCGCAGGCCGCCGCGCTGGCGGCGGGCGCGATGCCGGGCTTCGGCAAGCGCGAGATCGGCACGAAGCGCGTGGCGGACGTCATTCGCGAAGCGCTCGGGTAGACGCGTCTCTTTTCCATTCACCTTCAGGACCCAAACCACGGCGGTC
>JBAUGM010000559.1:0-6694 GCA_049679725.1 Tepidisphaeraceae bacterium | reverse complement strand
CCCCGGTTGCGCCGGAGGACGCCGCGTTGAAGGATGGTTCGGTCTTCGATGATCCCGACGATTCGATCAGCGATAAGCTGAGCAAGGGAATGACCTCGCTGGAAGCCGCGCTCGGTCAGCCGGGCGACCCGGCGGTAGTTCACGGCGAAGAGGCGATCCGCATGTTCTCCGCGGCGCGCTACGTGCTCGCCCAGGAGAACCGCAGCACCCGGGAAGACCCCGGGTGGAACCTGGCGAATCACGGCACGGCCGTGGGGTACGTCTTTGCGCGCAAGTATCCGATGGCGCTGGAGTACCTCAACCGCCTCGCATCCCCGCCTGACCGGGCGGCGACCATCAATCGCGTCGTCGTGTTGCTGCAACTTCGCGAGGAGAAGCTCGAAGCGATCAAGCTGCTGCTCGGGCTGCTCGAATCGGATCCCGACGGAAAAGACGGGTACGCCGTGAACCTGCTCGGCACGGCGCTGGGCCGATACCAGGAAGAGACGATCCAGAAGGAAAAGGAGCTGCGCGACGCGAAGAACGTCTACGCCGCGATCGTCAAGAAGCTCACCATGCAGCACCCCGGCGAACGGCGATGGGGTGTGCGGTGGGTGCCGAACCGTGAGTACGAAGACTACGTGCGGGAAGCCACGTTTCAGAAGAACCAACTCGCCGATCTGGAACGAAAACTTCGGATCGCGCGAGGTCGGATCACGGAATACACCGGAAGGCCGCAGCAGGCGGCGCAACTAGAGACTGCGAAGGCGGACGAGCAAACGGGGCTGCGGCTCATCGCCGATCTTCGCGCGACGATGACGACGGAAGAGTGGCTCAATCCGGACCAGATCGTCCCGGTCCTACCCGACGTCACCTCGGTGAACAATGCCAGCAGGAACGCCGCGACGCAGCCGACCACGACGACGGCGGCGCAGTGACGGCGGTGCATTAAGAACGAACCACCAAGACACGAAGACCACCAAGCAGTTGCCTTGAGCCAGACGTTCCAACGCGCGACTGCGCATTGCGATGCAGGAGCAAAGAGGACCGCTTGGTGATCTTCGAGTCTTGGTGGTTCCATTTCCCCGTGATCAAAGAGCATGGGCGAGACGCCCATGCCACTGAAGGGTTCACACTGCCGTGAAAAGAAAAACGGACCGAAGGGGAGCCACCGCCTTCGGTCCGCGTCGAGAGAATTGTGCGCGGGAAAGATAACGCGCCCTCGCCGGTCGTCAATACAGTCGTGAAAGAAATGCGCGGTGATGACTCATCACTCATCACTCATCACTCGCGCATCAGCGACTTCACCAGCGGCGCCAGCGCCTCCCACGTTTTCGCGTCGCGCGAGGCGAACACCAGGTTGGTCCGCAGCCAGTCGACCGGGTTGCCGATGTCGTGACGCTGCGCGCGGAGGACGACGCCGTGGATCGGCTCGCTCGCGAGCAGGAGTTTGAGCCCATCGGTGAGCTGGATCTCGCCGCCCGCGCCGGGTGTCGTGCGCTCGAGGCAGTCAAAGATGGCGGGGGTGAGCACATAGCGCGCGGCGATGGCGTAGCGGCTCGGGGCCGATTCGGTCGTCGGCTTCTCGACGAGCGTGTCGAGCGTCAGGATCCCATCCCGCACGATCGTCCCGCCGACGATGCCGTAGCGGCTCACCTTCTCCAGCGGCACTTCCTCCAGCCCGATGACGGCCGTGCCGAGCTCGCGGGCGGCGTCGATGAGCTGTTGGGCGGGCGAGACGTCGCCGCTGAACACGGCGTCGCCTAGCTGGCAGAGGAACGGCCGATCCTTCACGAGCGGCCGGGCTTGCAGCACCGCGTGGCCGAGGCCGCGCTGTTCGCGCTGATGGACCGTTTTGACCGAGACCTTTTCCAAAAGAGCGTCGATCGAGGCCAAAAGGCCGGCTTTTCCTGAAGAATTCAGCCGTTCGCGCAGGCGCGGCGCCGGGCCGAAGTGCTCCTCGATCGCCCGTTTTTCCGGCGACGTCACGAGCACCGCCTCCGTCACCCCCGCGGCCGCCGCTTCCTCGACGATGTGCTGGAGCGCGGGGCGGTCGAGGACCGGCAGCAGCTCTTTCGGCACCGCTTTCGCTGCCGGAAGCATGCGCGTGCCGAAGCCCGCGGCGGGGATGACGGTCGTGCTTACGTTCATGTTTCAATTCCCATCTCGCGCGTGAATCGCGCGACGTCCGTCGGACCCCTGAACGTGATCAGTCGCTGGTCCGACCGACGTTGATCCAGTCGCGAGATGATGCGCGGGCGGTAGTCTTCGTTAAAGGTCCAGATGAACTCGAGGAATTCCAAATCGATCCTCTCCGGGCAGCCGTCCGGCAAATCAGGGCGAGTCCGGCCGACGTAGTTCAGCAGCCGCTTGGTCACGCGCCACAGGCAGACGTGTCGCGGAAAGTCGAGCCACACAACGGTGTCAACGGCGGGCATGACGATGTGCCACGTGGCGCGAAATGTTCCATCGAGAATCCACCGATCGGCGCGCACCGCGTCGCTCACCTTCGCCTCGAATGCCGCGTGCGGCGATTCCGTCCACCCGGGCCGCCAGAAGAGCTGGTCGAGGTGGATGACGGGAATGGCGAGCCGCTCGCCGAGTTGCCGCGCGAGCGTCGACTTCCCGGCGCCGGAACAGCCGATCACGGCGATGCGGTTCATCGGATCAGCGCTGCCTCTTGTCATCCTGAGGTACTCCGAAGGATCTTGCCGCAAATGAGAGGTCCCTCACGCTTGAGGCCAGACCCTTCGGAGTACCTCAGGATGACGGTTGCGCGGCTGTCGCCTAGCGGCTCACGCCTCGTAAATCAGCGGCCGCAGGACGGTGCAGCGAATGGTGGAGAGAGCGTCGACGAGGTCCTGGTATTGCCTGCCGCTGTGGTACAGGCCGCAGATCGCGCCGCCGCTGCCGGCGAACTTGGCGCTGGCGCCGGTGGACCGTGCGACCTCGACCATGCGCAAATTCTCCGGCGCGATCGGCATGATCGTCCGGCGGAGGTCGAAGTTCTCGTTCATCACGTCGTGCAACGCCCGCCAGTCGCTTTTCATCAGCGCCTCGCGGCCGCGGTCGGTCAGGGTGCGGTACGTCTTCATCGCGCTGACGACCGTCTCGTCGCCGCGGTTGAACAGCTCGCGCAGGTTGCGGTGGGGGATGTCGCTGATCTCCGCGCGCTCCGGGTCGTACGCCACGAACAGCGGCGGGAGTTTTGGAGGGTTGAGCGGCTCGTATTCGCCGTACCCCCGGCCCTCGATGAGCGAGCGCTCGAAGTCCATGTACACGATGCCCTGGTACGACTGGATCACGCGGTCCTGCAATCCCGCGCTGATGCCCAGTTCATCCCGTTCCACGGAGAGGATCAACCCCGGCATCAGGTGCAGCGGGACGTCGACCTCGTAGAACTGCATCAGCGCGCGGATCGTGGCGGTGATGATGGCACTGGAGCCGGCCAGGCCGACGAGGCGCGGGATGTCGCTCTCGAACGAGAGCGTGCAGTTGCGCTCGTGCAACTCCCGGCCGCTGGCGCGGCAGTAGTCGTGGAAGCGCTTCACCGTCGCCTTCATCAGGCGCAGGCCGCCGTAGTAGCCGTTGAGCTTCGCGTCGCGGAGGAACGAGCGGACGGTGTCGAACTGCGCGAGGTCGCCCGCCGAGGGGACGATCTCGAAGTGCGGGCTTTCCCACAGCTGCACGGTCGCGCGGAAGTTGCGGATCGTGAAGGCGATGGTCTTGCCGAAGTACCCATCGGACGGATTGCCGACGAGCCCGGCGCGGGCGTAGGCGTGGGTCGTGATGATCATGACGTAGTTTGCGAAGTCGGCGCTGCTTCGCCTGCCGGTTGAAGCTCAAAGGCCGAACGGGGAATGACCCGGCGGACGGGGACGCCGGTTCGCGCGTCTCCGCCCATGACGGGGAACGACGCGACGGCGCGGTTGCCGAGCTGGCGCAGCACGTAAGCGCTCATCGCCGGCTCGATCCGGATGCCGAACTGTGCGAGCATGCGCCGCCGCACTTCTGCCGCGTCCACGGCTGACTCCTTCCCGAATCGAAGGATGAAGGCGGAAGGATGAAGGATGAAAAATAGCTCCCGGGATGAAAAATAGCTCCCGTCCCTATTTTTCATCCTTCATCCTTCCGCCCTCATCCCTATTCCCCCCGCGATCATACAAAACGTACTCTCCCGCACCAAACACCGCCCGGCGCTCCCATTCCGGGCCCAGGCGGTGGCGGGTGACGATGTAGCGGGCGCCGTACTGCTCGGCCGTCCGTTCGAGGTGCTCCGGCGGCATGGACTCGTACCGCTTTTCCATCTCGGCCACGGCGACGTTGAACGGGCGGGGAAGGTTCTTCAGCGTGGGCAGGTCCAGCACGTCGCATACGCGCCGGCGCCACGTCGCGAGCTCGCCGCTGAGCTGCGGGACGCCTTTGAAGTTGACGATGATCGCCCGCTGCGCGTGCAGGCGAAACATCTCATCGGACGGTGAGACGAGGAACGTCGCGCCGACCGGCGTGTTCGCGGGCTCGCGCACCCATGCGCACAGCACATCATGTCCCGGCATCTGCGGCGTCGCGTAACCGAAGTCGAATCCCGTCCACCGCCCCCACCCCGCGACGAGCACCGCGAGGAGCGCCGCAATTCCGATCGGGTGAACGACCGCCCAGCGGTTGCGGACGATCTCGTAGAGCGCGAGTGCGCCGCAGAGCGCCACGAGCAACACGATCGGCCCCGGCTTTCGCCACAGCACCGCGCGTGCCGGCTCACCGACGACGAAGTGCGCCGCCGCGAGCGCGAGCAGGAGGACGATCGGCACGCCGATCGCGATGATGCGCGCCGTCATGCGCGGCACGCGCCCCGAATCGCACACGAGCCACGCGACCGCGACGCAGCTCAGCAGCTTGGGAAAGATGCTGAAGCGGTAGAGGCTCATCTGCACGAGGCTCTCGCTGACGTAGAACACGCCCGCCCCCAGCAGCGCGACGACGAGCAGTGCGCAGAAGAGCAAGAAGAACCGCGCCGCCGCAACGCGTGCCGGCGACGGCCGGCGCATGGCCCAGATCGCCAACGGGATCGGCCAGAGGAAGCAGATCCACAGCGCCGGCGGCCAGGAGGACGGGTCATAGTGGTGGGGGTGCCGCAACCGGACGTAGAGCTCGACGAAATCGGCGAGCGGCATCGCGTCGCTGCTCGCCATCTTCGACCGTAGTGCAAAAGCGATGTTGATCGCGCACGGCACGATCGCCAACGCCGATCCGATCGCCCATCTGATCTCCCTCTTCCCGGTACTCCGGGGAGAGGGGAGGGGAGAGGGGTCGGTTGCGCTCGAGATCGAACGACGTTCGCCGGCGCGCGCCGCTGGCCGCTCTCCCCCGCCCTCTCCCCGGAGTACCGGAGAGAGGGAGAAAGACTTCGTCGGCCGCCATAGCTCCCACAGCACCATCGCGCACCACAGCCCGACGCCGACGACCGCGTGATTCAGGTGAAACAGTCCCGCCAGTCCGATCATCGCGCCGGACCAGCCGTACGCGCCGCGCAGCCACAGTACGATCGCCCACAGCAGCGCGACGTTCGCGACGTTGCTCGGCAGGAACGAGCCATCCTGCAGGAACTGATACATTCCCAGCCCGAACCCGCCCGCCGACAGGTAGAACAGCAGCACCGAGATCAGGTACGTCATCTGCCCCCCGCCGATGCAGCGGACGAGCAGGTACCACGCGACGTGGAACATCGTCGCCAACGCGAGGTAGCCGACGAGGAACGCCGGCTCGACGATGCCGAGCCGATACAGCGTCGACGTCATCCAGCCGAAGACGGCGTGGTACTGCAGCGTCTGCGTGGTGAACCAGTCGTTGGCGAGCAGCTCCGGCTGCGTCCGGCGGAGCGCATCCAGCAGGTAGACGGTGTGGTTGCTCCTGCCGAACTGATACCCCTCGACGCAAAGCGACATGGTGACGCCGAAGAGGATCGCGAAGGCGACGGCGAGCAGATCGGGTCGCGCCGCCGCACCATCCTCGTCGCGGAGCAGGGCGACGGGAGCGTCGTTCGCGATGGCGGGTGACACGCTGACGGCCATGTCCGCGCCATTCTGAAGTCGAACGCGCGGCATGTCAC
The DNA here is from genome assembly GCA_049679725.1 of Tepidisphaeraceae bacterium. Lineage (GTDB taxonomy): Bacteria > Planctomycetota > Phycisphaerae > Tepidisphaerales > Tepidisphaeraceae > DASYWJ01. The sequence goes on along the minus strand of JBAUGM010000559.1, from coordinate 609 downwards.
GCGGGCGCTCGATTCTGAACCTCTGACACGACTCACCACGGAGCAAGGCAGCGATGATCGGATACCTCCGTGGGCTCCGTGAGCTCCGTGGTGAGCCCATCGTCTTTGGCTAAGGCGCTTTCAGAAAGCGAGAAGCAGATGCAGGCTGGCGATGCGCAGGGCGGTCTTCCAGGCGTCACCTGATGGCGTGAGTTCGCGCCGTGATGGTGAGAGGTCATGTCGTCGATCGGCCGGTTGCGCCATGGGGAAGGTGATGTCCATCGCCTCCGGCGACAAATCGGATGCGGCTGGCTTCGGCAGCGGCGCTGCCAGGCTCGATGGCGGGCCCTGGTTCACCGCGATGACCCACGCCCCGACGAGCACCGCCGTCGCGACCGCACAGAGGACGCCGAGCGCGATCTGGTGTCTTGCCTTGCGGGAGATGTGCCACCAGCGCGTCGAGGAGCGCCAGCGTTGTCGTGGCGATGACGTCGGTTCGGCACTCTCCGCCCCGGTCGGGGTCGTCGATGCATCAGTCGTCATTGACGCCGCCGTCGTCTCGGCGACGGGCGCCTGTAAACAGAACGCGACGCGCCGCCGGCTGGCGACGCGCGGTCCGTTGTCGTACGC
>JBAUGM010000558.1:0-2089 GCA_049679725.1 Tepidisphaeraceae bacterium | reverse complement strand
GCGACCGAGCGCATGAAGGGCCGGCTCGTGCAGGCCGTGATCGTCCTCTCCGACGGCCGGCAAGTGGGCGGGGACACCGGCGTGATGTCATCGCTCGCGCCGGGCGGCGCGCCCGTGTATGCGGTGTCGGTCGCGACGCCAACCGTCCGCGATATCTCGATCGCCGCCGTCTCGCTTCCGCCGCGGCAGTTCACGGGTGAAACCACGACCGCGCGGGTGCAGCTCCGCGGCAGCGGCATGAAAGGATCGGCCGTCGAGGTGAAGCTGGAATCCGGCGCGCAAACGCAAACGAGGACGGTCACCTTCGGCGATGATCCAGCCGCATCGGTCGATTTCGCCATGAAGTATGAATCGATCGGCGAGTACCAGGTGACGATCACCGCCACGCCGCAGCAGGGCGAGGCGACCGCTGCGAACAACAGCGTGCGACGTTGGGTCACCGTCATGGACGATCGCGCGCCGGTCGCGCTTGTGGGCGCGTCCGCATCATGGGGTTATCAGGCGATGCGGACGGCGCTCTCGCGCGCGCCGTGGGCCGCAGCAGAGGCGGAGGTGCTCGACGCGCCTGGCGCGCGATGGTCCAAGTCGACATCGGCCCTGATGCAGTTCGGCGCGGTGATCCTCTCCGATGTCGCTGTCGATCACCTGCTTCCTCAGCAGTGGGATGCGCTCTACCGCTTCGTCGCCGAGCGCGGCGGAAGCCTGATCATCATCGCCGGGGGCAACACGACGTCGCCGCAGTTCATCGACAGCCCGCTGTTGACCGACCTCCTCCCGTTTCGCGGCGGGGCCCGGCCGGCGTGGCGGACGTGGCCGGGCGATCAGCCGCTGTTCCGCCTGTCGCCCGCGGCGGGGGTAGGGGGGGCGGGTGACGTCGCGGCGCTGAAGCTGGCGGACGACCCGACCGCGTCGCAAGAGCGGTGGCTCGAGTTGCCCGCGATGTTCCAGTATCTGCCGGTGACGGATCTGAAGCCCAACACGAAGCCGCTGCTCGTCGAGCGCGAGAGCGGCTCGGCGGTGCTGACGGAATCGCGCCTGGGGTTGGGTCGCGTCTTCTTCCTCGGCGCAGGCGAGACATGGCGCTGGCGTCGCGGCGGCAGCGTTGCGGATCATGATCGGTTCTGGCTTCAGCTCATCCGTTACGCGACGGATGAGCCGTACGCGATGAGACGTGGCTCGGTGTCGCTCGATGCCGACTCGCTCACCATCCAACCCGGTCAGCCGTTGCGCGTGCGCGCGCGGGTCATCGGTCCGGACGAACTTCCGGCGCGCGACGAGTCGATCGGACTGCTCGTCCGGCGCGACGGCAAGCAGGTGACGACGGTCAATCTGTCGTTGAACCCCAATGCCGCGGGGCGCTACGCGGCCACGCTCAACGATTTGGCGGCGGGCTCGTACGAACTGGAGCTGCGCGACCCGTACGACGACGCCGCAGCCGCCGTGCTGAGCGTGCGCGTGGAAGCGGATGTCGATTCGGAAATGCGCGACGTATCCGGTGACGAGCGGATGATGGCGCGACTGGCCGAATCGACCGGCGGGCAGATGATGCACTTGGGCGACTGGCGCGCGCTCCCGCGACGTCTGCGCGATGCCCATCAAACGTCGCGGCAGGTGGCCGAGCAGAGGTTGTGGGACAGCCCGCTCCTGTTCGCCTTCGTCCTCGGGTGTCTTGGGATTGAGTGGGCGATGCGCAAGCGATTGGGGCTGGCCTGACATGCGCAAGACGATCACATTGCCACCGCCGATCCGGACCCACGTGGGCCGTTACGTGCGCCTGCGGCGGCGGCACGCGCTGGTGCGATCGGCGGGGTTCGCGCTCGCGTTCTTCCTCGCGTGGACGCTCGGCTGCTGCATGCTCGATCGCGCGCTCGCACTTCTGCCGGCCGTACGCTTCGGGCTGCTGGCGGTGGGCGTGGCGACCGTCGTGGCGATCGTCTTCCGCCCGCTCGCGTATTGGCTCTCGCGCGAGGTGAACTGGCGTGCCGCCGCCGCCGACATCGAGCGGCAGGACGCGGACCTGGCGCAGCGGCTTCAGACCGTGACGTCGGCGACGCTGGAGCCGGATCGCCTTCGCGCATCGCCCGAGATC
>JBAUGM010000557.1:0-3485 GCA_049679725.1 Tepidisphaeraceae bacterium | reverse complement strand
GGACGGCTCCGACAGCGGCAGCAGCGGCGACGGCGAGGACCCCGGCGGCGACGGCCTCACCACGGGCGGCTGGCTGGCGCTCAACGACGACTTCGACGAAGAGAACGAGTCCGGCGTCCCCCGGGGCTGAAGTCGCACACGGTGAGGGGGGTGTGAAGGTGCGCTCCTATTTAGTGACTATCTCAAAAGCAGGCAGGAATTAGCCACCGATGGGGCACCGATGCACACCGATGAGAAAACAAAGCGAAAAGATAATGATCGGTGCTCATCGGTGCCCCATCGGTGGCAAGAAATGCATTTTGAGATAGTTACTTAGACCCTTAGCGAGCCACGGAACGCCCTGGCGCCATAGTAAGATTGTGCGCCGTTGTGATACACGAAGACATGATCGTAGCGGCGATCACAAAAGAGGGCGCCGCCGAGCTTTCTCATCTCAGAAGGTGTTGTCACCCAGCTCGACGTTTTCGTATCGAAATCGCCAAGTTTCTGCAGCTCTCGATATTGCTCTTCCGTCAGAATCTCAATGCCCATGGCAGCAGCCATATCAATGGCGTTGTTGGCCGGTTTGTGTTCTTTCCTCGACTCCAGCCCTTCGCGGTCGTAACAAACGCTTCTGCGGCCAGCAGGACTTTCCGCTGAACAATCATAAAAAACGTGCTCGCCCGCTTTCTTGTCATAGCCAACGACATCCGGCTCACCGCCGGTTCTTTCCATCTCGTTGAGCGACCACAGTTTGTCAGGATTCGCTTCCAGCTTTGCCTGCACTTTGGCCCATTCAACACCTTTATGGCGGTTCCTGTTCTCCTCAAAACGCGATTCCAATGCGCTGAGCAGGTCTTTGCGTTGTTCTGATGACAACGCCTTTTTGTTGCTGTTCGTGTTTTTCATGCTTTTGTCTTGAAGACGTGCATCACGAAGACCCACCGAACTGCTCGAATCGTGCCTGGAAAACCTCTAAATAGCCGGCCACGATTCTCGACCGTCGCGACCATCCCGTGTCATGCTAAGGTACTCCGAAGCATCTGGCTTCACCGACGGATCGGCCAGATCCTTCGGAGTACCTCAGGATGACAACGTTCGAGAATCGTGCGCTCCCATTTAGAACTTCCCGACCCACTGCGCCAGCAGCTCGCCGCGGCTGGAGACTTCGAGCTGGGCGTAAAGCTGCTTCACGTACTGGTGAACGCTGTGGGGGCTGAGGCCCAGTTTGAGGGCGACCTGTTTTTCGCTGTCGCCTTCGAGGAGGTGACGCATCACCTTCTTCAGGCGCGGCTGGAGGGCTTCGATGCGCGGGTCGGTGTAGTCGACGTCGGGCGTGTACGGCCAGGCCATCTCGGAGAGGCACAGCTCGCACAGGTAGGCGTCGCGGTCGGTGAACGCGCTTTCGCCGGCGGGGCGGGAGAGCATCACGATCGTCTGCCGGCCGAGCGAGGCGGCGACGATCTTCACGTACAGCGCGTGATCGAGCCCCAGCGGCTGACGGACCTGCGCGAAGTGCTCGGAACCGTACCAGTCGTCGTCGGACACGGCATCGGGGCGCGAGAGCGTGATGACGCGCCCGTCGAGGGCGGCGAGGACGTCGATCACCGGATCGCGCGGCGTGCCGGTGCGGAGGAACGCATCGAACCGCTCGCGGGCAGCGTCGTCGAGGCCGACGTATGCCGCGGGGCCGCACGCGTTCTCGCCGCCCGTGAGCACGTCCCCCAGGACGTAGCAGACGGCGGTCTTGGCGCTGAGCAGGTTGCACAACGAGTCAAGCGTGAACTCACGCTGCAAGGTCGGCTGGTACCACAGCTCAGCGGCCCCACCGACCAGGCGAAGGATCGCCTGGACATCGGTGGAATACATGAGCGGCGACGACGAGTTGAGCGGTTCGGCATCCATCCGGTTCACCAGGTAAAACAGCAAAAAGCAAGTTTAAGGGAACGTAGGATACCTCACATCGTCAATCCTTCAAGCCAAATTTTAGCGTAATCGATATTAAATTTCACAAGCGTCGATCGGGACGCTATTTAGCCCACCGTTCCCGTTCAGGGACATTGCCAGGGGCGGAGGCGGGAGCGATGCTTCCCCCCGGTTGAGGAGGTTTTGGATGCGGTGGTCGAAACGAGATCGGATGCGGCGTTCGAGACACGCTGAACATGCTCATCGACTCGCAGCCGAGCCTGCCCGGAGGGCCGGCATCGATGCGCAACGTGGAGGCGGGGAGGATCGTGATTTTCGGATGGAGGGAAGATCTCGCCACGCCGTGCCGGGCGGAAACCCCCGAACCCGTCCCGGCCGGCGTGCGCGAGCAGTGGGTGCCGCAGTCGGAGGGACCAACGTGCTGAGCCGGTAAGAGGGCAACGCAGGTTCAGCACGCCATCACAACGCGGGAGGCGGCCAAGGTCGGTCGCCCCCGCGTTTTTTGGCGCTTGAATCAACACGTCAGGTTAGGTACATTTCGGGACTTGGCTCGCCAAGGGCCGCCCCGGAACGGTCGCCCGCACGGGATTGTGACCGTTTCGGGTCTTCGTTGTTTTACAACCTCGCTTAACCAAGCCCCATGGCGGAGACGGCTTCTTGGCCGCCGGTTTCGCACCGGGCTGACTTAGGAGATTTTGGATTTTGGATCTGTCATTTTGGATCGCCTGAACCCGCGCGGCATCGGTTTGCCGCTCGATCCAAAATCTCAAATCCCAAATCCAGAATGAATCGAATGGCTCAGTCTCAGGCAGAACTCGTCAAAGGTCTGGTCGACGCCGGCGTTCACTTCGGCCACCGCGTCTCGCGCTGGAACCCGAAGATGCAGCCGTACATCCACGGCAAGCGGAACATGATTCACATCATCGATGTGAAGGAGACCATCAAGGGCCTCCTGCTCGCCAAGCGCCTGGTTCAACAGACCGTCGCGTCGGGCAAGGACGTGCTCTTCGTGGGCACGAAGCGCCAGGCGCGCCACGCGGTCGAAGAGGAAGCCAAGCGTTGCGGCATGCACTACGTCTCCGAGCGCTGGCTCGGCGGCACGCTGACCAACTTCCGCACCATCCGCGCCCGCCTGCAGCGCCTCGAGGAACTCGAGAAGCTGTGGGAGACGGGCCAGATCGAGACGTACTCCAAGAAGATGAAATCGACGCTCGACCGCGAGCGCACGAAGATCAAGGCCAACCTCGAAGGCATCCGCAAGATGGAGCGCATGCCGGGGCTGATGTTCATCATCGACACCCGCCGCGAGCACATCGCTGTCAAGGAAGCAAAGAAGCTGGGCGTGAAGACGATCGCGCTGATCGACACCGACAGCGACCCGGACCTGATCGACCTGCCGATCCCGGGCAACGACGACGCGATGCGCGCCGTCGAGATCATCGTCAAAGAGCTGGCCGACGCAGCCATCGAAGGCAAGACCGGCCGGGCGGAGACGAAGGGCGTGGAGGGCGGCGAGCAGCAGCCCCGCCGTCGCAGCACCCGCGCCGCCTTCCGCGCCGAGGACGCGACCACCGCCGAGC
>JBAUGM010000556.1:0-3216 GCA_049679725.1 Tepidisphaeraceae bacterium | reverse complement strand
CCCCCTCTCCCCAGCCCTCTCCCCGAGTACGGGGCGAGGGAGCAAATCCTCATTCAAACACGATCATCGCGTGCCCGCGCACCACCGGCACGCGCAGGTTCACTCGTCCCGCAAGGTGCTCGAACTCCACCGCCTTCCGCTCCGGCGCGAGGTAGACGCGTTTCGGCGGCTTCGCCATCTTCAACGACAGCGGCACGTCGAACAGCGGGACGATGTCCTCGATCAAATCGAGCTTCTCCGTCCGGCGCTCCGGGCAGTACTGGAGCAGGTGGATGATCGTGCGGCCCTTCTGCCGGGTGACCGTCGCCTCCGTGCTCGTCGGGCCGGCCACGCGCAGGATCGGCTCGGGGAGCAGCCGTTCGAGCAGGTTGCGCACGAGCAGCCGGTATGGCGCGTTCCCGTGCAGCGCGTAGGCGGCGAAAACCGGGTACGCGACGTAGCCGACGTTCCCCCGCTGCACCGCCGCCGCGTATTTCGTGACTTTGTCCGGCGGCGTCTGGAAGTGCGACGAGAACTGCCGCCACGTGCGGTCGAAATAGGGCTCGACGACTTTCGCCAGGCTCATCGCGCCGCTCGTGGGCGCGACGCGCACGCCCGTCTCGTACATCACGTGATCGCTCGGCGGGACGTCGGTGGAAATCTCTTTGCCGAAGCGGATGAAGGTGGTCTTGAACGGCGACATCCCGTGCGGTTTCACGCCCAGCTCGGGAAGGAGCGATCGTGTCCGGTCCGAAGTCAGCCCGCTCGTGCCGCTGGCCAGCAGCTTCCCGCCGGCCTTGAGGTGAGCGCGCACCCGCTTGAGCGTCACATCGTCGAGTTCCACCGCATCCGGCAGGATGAGCAGCTCGTAGCCGCGAAAGTCGTGGTCGAGCGTGACGAGGTCGAACTGGTGTTTCAGCTGCGTGAGGATTCGCACCGCCCCCTCGCTCGCCCCGCCCGCCGGGCGGGCGCCCTGGCCGACGCGGCTCTCGGGCGTCTGCACGACCGCGATCTGCGTCACCGTCCTCGCCTCGTCGCACCACGGTTCCCGCGCCGCCACGCGCTCGTATGCCCGGCCGATGATCTCGTAGGCGCCCTTGTCGAGCGTCCCGCGCGGGTGCATCTGGTCGCCGATGCTGCACCGCGCGCCGTTGGCGAGCATCTGGGCCGTCTCGTACTCCAGCGCGGCGTACGGTTTCAATCCGCCGAAGTCGGCCCAGCTCTTGTGGAAGCGCGCGGTCATCCCCATGTACTCGCGATCCAGCGTGCGCGCGATGCGCACGTTCTTCGGGAAGTACATGTACCCCCACCCGCCCGTCGGCAGCGACTCGATCTCGTGCTGGGTCTGATACGCCATCTCCTCGCGCAGGTTGACGTGCCCGCGGCCATTGAAGAAGACCGACGCATCCCGGCTCGACCGTTTCACGATGTCGTAAAACCGCTTCATGTACCGCAGCGCGACGATCCGCGAATGGCGGACGCGATCGGCTTCGATCTCCGGATTCAATCCCGCACGGTCCATCTCGGCCTTGGCGAAATTGCTCACCGAAGGCTGGTCCCAGCACATGTCGAAGAAGATGCCATCGACAGGTTTGAACTTTTCGAGGATCTCGCGCGTCTGCTCCGCGAGGTACTCCTGGTATGGGCTGCACATGTCCAGGATCTGCCACGCGCCATTGCGATTCTCCAGCGGCCCGCGCCCGACGCGCGTCCCATCCGGGTTCATCGCGATCCACTCCGGATGGGTGTCGGCCGCCCACTCATCGCACATGACGGAGATGTAGATCGGCGCGCGGATCCCCTCGCGGTGCAGCGCCTCGACCTGCTGCTCGAGCAGCCGCACCCCTTTCTTCATCCCGGGGTGTCGCTCCGGGCGGCTGGTTTCGTAGTAGAGGTGCCCGTGATGGCACTTGGCGAAGACGGTGACGCTGTCGACGCGGGCCGCCTTCATCGTCCGCGCGAACGCGCGCGCGTCGAAGTCCACGCCGACGTCGGCTATCCAGCGGCTGGTATGAAAATCCAGATGAATCTGCCGAAATCGAAGCGGCGGCGGTTTGGGCAAGGGGTTCTCCCGTGTGCGTGCGACGGGAGGTTATAGCGGGGATCGGGGGAGGGACCAATCCGCGGCGGTGGGAGCGATAAGGTTAAGGGCCGCCCATACGACGCCCGATACTGCACCCGCTACATGGTCGGCATGCGCGGCAAGGGGGAAGTGAGCACCGGCAGCAATCACCTCGGCTTCCGCTGCGTCAAGCCCGTGCCCCTTCGACGGTTTCCGTCGCCCGCTGAAGTGATACGCGAACCTCACCCGACCTGACCCTGCTCTCTTTTCCCAAGCGACATCGGCTCAGCGGTGGCCGCGATGATGGGACCCGTGATGGCTCGACCCGCGGTGCATCGAGCCATGGTGGCCCGATCCATGGTGGCGGAACCCATGGTGAGTGGACCGGTGGTGAATCGAGCCGTGATGAGTCGAGCCATGGTGGCCAAATCCATGGTGGCTGGACCCGTGATGGAAGGGCCGGTGGTGAATCGACCCGTGGTGACCGAATTTGTGATGGCTGAACGAGTGGTGCCCGAACGAGTGAGTGCCGTGGTGATGATGGAACGGCCGGACGTAATAGTATCGAGGGTAGGACCGGTAGACAGTCGAGGGATAGTAGTAATAGCTGCGGTCGTAGTAGCTCGAGGCTGGCGGGACGTAGGATTCGATCCACATCGGCTGCGGAGCAGGCGGCGGCACATAGGTGACACCTGGCGGGGCAGGCTGCGCGGCGTCATCCGCAGCTTCCGCCGCGGCGAAGCGTCCGTCCTCGACGATGATGCGCTTCAGCTGAGCCGACAGTTCATCCTCCAGGCGGAACAGGTCGGGGAGCTTGCCGGTGGCCTTCAGCGCTCCCAGGGGTTGCGCTTGTGCCGCGTCCACCACGTGGCCGGTGAGGCGCAACTCCCCATCGACGATCTGAACGTTTCCGAAGACCACGACGGCAGCGCCCGCGTCGCGACCCGCGGCCGCCGCCGTGGCGATCAGCATGGGTGGATCGGGCGCCGCTTGCGGCTTTGCGGTCTCTGCGGCGATGGCGGCGGGACGCAACGCGCTGACGGAGACCGCCTCGTTGAGCAACTCCTGCCGGACCGCCTGGGCGATCCAGCCGTAGGTTTCGACGTCGCGCGGCGCACCCTCCACGCGGAACGGCAGCACGAGGATCGCCGCGGGCGCCTGCGTCGCTGCGCCGC
>JBAUGM010000555.1:0-4174 GCA_049679725.1 Tepidisphaeraceae bacterium | reverse complement strand
CTCATGCTCCAGGTCCTCGACGAGCACATCGGCAATCACCTCGCCCGACACTCCATCGGCCAACTTTGGGACGGCGTCGGCGACTGGCGCGGGTGATTTCTCCTTTCTCCACGAAACGTGGCACGGGTTTTCAACCTGTGTTACAAACGTATGAAAACACGAGCGCGACGGCTCTCGGATTCAACGTGTTACGCCGCGTTGTCATCCTGAGGCACTCCGAAGGATCTCGCCGAGGATGAAGGGCCGTCTTGCTCGAGACGAGATCCTTCGGAGTACCTCAGGATGACGTGCGTTCTGAGCCTTCTGGAAAGGACGGTCGTCCCTTGCGCTTTCACCCTTGCTCGATCGGGATCAGCTTGATCGTCGCCGTCGTGACTGGCGTTGCGCGCGCCCAGACATCGGAACTCTGGGGCAGGAACGGCGAGAAGTGGTCGCCCACGTCGCGCCTCCCCGACTACTCCTTCGCCGGATACCACTGCGGCGACCGTCCGATCCCAGATGTCCCCGCCGCCACCGACGCGACGAAATTCGGCGCCACCCCCGACGACGACACCGACGACGCGCCGGCCATCCAGAAAGCCATCGACGCGACGGAGAAGGGCGCCGTCACCCTGCCGGCGGGGCGATTCGTGCTCGGCGGGGAAGTGTTCATCAAGAAGGGCAACGTCGTCCTCCGCGGCGCGGGGCGCGGGCGGACGATCCTCGTCATCCCCAGGTCGCTCGAGCAACTCCAGGGCGAGCGGATCACCGAGGTGACGAAGTCGTCGTACTCCTTCACCGGCGGGTTCGTCACCGTACGCGGCGCCGACAACGGAAAGAAGCTTGCCGACGTCACCGAACCCGCGCAGCGCGGCGACAACACGCTCGTCGTGGCCGACGTCAGCCGCATCAAGCCGGGCGCGTGGATCCGGTTCACGATGAACAACGACGACGCGCTCGGGCGGCTCCTGCACGGCGGGCTCGCGGTGGGGGAGGCGACGCCGCGGGAGAAGAAGCTCTACGTCGACTGGTGCGCGCGCGTCACTGCGGTCGACGGGTCGCGCGTCACGATCGACCGGCCGTTGCGCGTCGAGGTCCGCACGGCGTGGGAGCCGCAGCTCCGCTCGTACGAACCCACCGTGCAGGAGGTCGGCATCGAACAGCTCACCTTCGAGTTCCCCGGCAAGCCGCCGCGGCCGCACCTCAAGGAGGAAGGATTCAACGCGATCCTCATGGCCGGCGTGGCGAACTGCTGGGTGCGCGACGTCGCGTTCGTCGAGGCCGACAACGGCATCAACGTCACGGGCGCCAGCCGGTTCTGCACGTTCAACGACCTCTCGTTCATCGCGCCGAAGCGCGACGCGATCGTCGCGCAAATCGCGGCCACGAACCCGACGACCCGCCCCACGCCGCGCACCACCGGACACCACGCGATGTGGGTTCGCGGCACGCAGGATTGCCTCTTTCGCGATTTCACGATCGACACGCAGTACGTCCACGACCTGACGGTCGAAGGCATCGCGACCGGAACCGTGTTCGCGAAGGGGCGCGCCGTCGCGATGAACTTCGATCACCACCGGAACCTGCCGTACGACAACCTGTTCACCGATCTCGACGCGGGCGACGCGAGCCGGCTGTGGAAGAGCGGCGGATCGACCAACCGCGGCCCGCACGGCGGTGTCGGGGAGACGTTCTGGAACATCCGCTGGAGCAAGGGCGGCCCGCCGAAGCCGCCGCCGTTCCCGCGCGCCAACGTGATCGGCATCCGGGGGATGTCGAAAGCGACGGACGCGGCCGACGGCGTGTGGGTCGAGCCCATCGAGTCGATCGAGCCGGAAAACCTGTACGAAGCGCAACTGAGAATGCGTCTCGCACAACAACACTGAAATGAGATCGAGTCTCCGCACATTTCCGGCGCGAACCTTGCAATAATTCGGGTGTGGTCGGCCGATGAAGTGTCCCACGCCGACTAGATGCGAAAGGAGCTTCCCATGTTGCAAGTTCACGACGGCCAATGCGGCCTGTGCACCCACTACGGCGAAATCGAGCACCGCGACGAGGCCGTGCTCGTCCAAATCCGCAGCTCGAAAATGGCCCCCGAAACACTCGTCGAAGAGTGCGGCCACCCGAAGCACGCTGATCTGAATCTCCTCGTTACGCCGATCAGCGGCTGCACCGGCTTCGAGTCGGCGGCGGTGCAGTAGAAGATGACAAGGTGAGGGGATGACAAGGTGACAAGGTGAGGAAAACGACCTCTCCCTTCACCTTGTCACCCACTCATCTTGTCATCTTGTCATCTTCACGCATGACCCAGGCAGGATTCGAACCTGCACCTCCCGGTTCTGAGCCGGGCGCCTCTGCCAATTGGGCTACAGGGCCAAATTGGGAACCGAGATCAACGCGCCGTGATCGCGCATCAGTCGGCCCCCTCGCACGGCCAGCGGAACTTCTGGTTCCGCTCGCGGACGTAGGCCATGAGCTCGGCGAAGTAGATCGGCTCCTTCGCCTGTGGCTTCAGGTCCGGCGCCTCGGCGTCGCCGGGCAGATTCTGCGGCGGCGCGTCGGCGTGGGCCGGGTCGGGCCAGTCGTCCTGGGGTTCGTGGAAAAATGAGATCAATCGTTGCATCGGGTCCTCGCTTTCAGAGCACATCATGCGTTTCCATTAAAAACAACCACACACCTCAAACAGCGCACCGGGAAGGGATCGAACCTTCATCCTCCGGCTTCGTAGGCCGGTGCTCATCCGGTTGAGCTACCAGTGCGTGAAACATGAAACCTGAAAACGTGACACGTCACACCACGCAAGCCGCACGCACGCGCTATCGTCGCATCAGCGCACACGCTGGGCGGACGCGCGAAAACGCGTGAATGCAGAGCCCACAAGGGCTTTTTCCCGGCTGAATTGATCAAAAAAGGATCGTTTCGGCCGGGAAGAACTCCCGGCCGGCGAGGGCGGGAGCTATGCGAACGGGCGCGCGAGCAGATCGGAGCCCGGTCGCATCGTGTGCGACGTCGAGTCACTGATCTGGAACTTGGCGGTTACGTTCAACATGGCTCTACGCTCTTTTCGGCAAAACTCCGCAGCGACATTCAATACCACATGAGAATCCGAAGTCAAATGGGAAATCATCAAAGCGATCAGCGGGCAGCTGTCAGTGATCAGCCAAACAGAGCCACGCGCGTGAACTCTGCTTTGGCTGATTGCTGACAGCTGAATGCTGATCGCTCCTCCCGACTCCGCTCCTTCCGCTCAGACGCACACCGCGTTACCTTCCGTCGTGAACATGCCAATACGCATCCTCGCACTCGGCGACATCGTGGGCCGGCCCGGGCGGCAGGTCGTTCACCAGAAGCTCCCGGGGCTCGTGCGCCAGCACAAGGTCGACCTCGTCGTCGCCAACGCCGAAAACATCGCCGGCGGCAGCGGCATCACGCGCAACCTCTTCGACAAGATCCGCAGCTACGGCATCGACGTCGTCACCCTCGGCGACCACATTTACAAGAAGGCCGACATCATCCCCACGCTCCAGGCGAGCGAGCGCATCGTGCGACCCGCGAACCTCTCGAGCAACGCCGCGGGCCGACCGTCCACCTGCGTGACGACCAACGGCGGGGTGAATGTCTGCGTCTTCTCGGTGCTCGGGCGCATCTTCATGAACCTGCCGTCAGATGACCCGTTCGCCGCCGCGAACCGCGTGCTCGACAACATGCCGGGCAACGTGCGCGTCGTCGTCTGCGACGTTCACGCGGAGGCGACGAGCGAGAAGATCGCGATGGGCCACTGGCTCGACGGCCGCGTGAGCTTCATCTTCGGCACGCACACGCACGTCCCGACCGCCGACGCGAAGATCCTCCCCGGCGGCAGCGCGTTCATCACCGACCTGGGGATGTGCGGGCCGTACGACTCGGTGCTGGGCCGGCGGAAGGACCGCGTGATGAAGTACATGACGACGAACATGCCGGCGCCGTTCGACGTCGCGACGGGCGACGTGCGCCTGTGCGGCGCGCTGGCGGAGATCGATCCGGAAACGGGGCGGGCGCTGTCGATCGAGCGGATCGAAGTGCAGGGGGATAATGCGGATCAGGCGTACGACGCCGACGACAAGGCGCCGCCGCAGCAGCAAACGCCGCAGAATGCGGAGTGAACCTCACTCCCTCGCCCCGGTACTCCGGGGAGAGGGCGGGGGAGAGGGGC
>JBAUGM010000554.1:0-2434 GCA_049679725.1 Tepidisphaeraceae bacterium | reverse complement strand
CTCCCCCGAGTACGTGGGAGAGGGAGCCAGAACATTCGAAGGTCAAGGTCCTATTACTACTTTGCCCCTGTCGTCGCGACGACGCCGGGCAGCGGCGGCGCCGCTTTTGGATGGGCGGCGACGAAATCCTCGCCCAGCAGCGCCGCGATCGTCGCCGCGACCTGCGACTGCGTCACCGACACGTCCTTGCGCACGCCCAGCGCCGGCGTGTCCGGGCCGATCACCGCGATCCAGATCTCTTCCGCTCGCGCGATCTCGACCCCGTGGTTCTTCCAGTCCTTCGGCGTCGCGCCCCGGCCGTGATCGGTCGTCAGCAGCAGCGACGTCTTCCCCGCGTAGTGCGGATCCGCCTGGAGCGTCCGCCACAGCTCCGCCAGCCACGCGTCATTGCGCCGGGCCGCGTCGAGGTAGCAGTCGTAGCGACCGGCGTGGGCCCACTCGTCCGTCTCGCCGAACATGACGTACAGCACGCGCGGGCGCTCGCGCGTGAGGTGCTCCATCGCCGCCCGCGCGGTGACCACATCGAACACGTTGTCCGGCCAGAGGCGCGGAAGATCCGCCATCCACGCGTTGATCTCCAGTTGGGCCGGCGTGAGCTTCTCGCCCGGCAGCGGCGTCCACCCGGAGTGGACGAAGAACCCGCTGCGCTGCTCGTTGACGATCGCGTTGAGCCGGTTCCACGTGCCGTACGCCGCCACCTTCCCCGCAAGGCCGGGCCGGCCGTGGAGGAACTCGAGCACGTTGGGGTTGGGATTGGGGTTGGCGTCGTTGGAATCGATGCGCGCGTCCACGATCCCGCAGAGCATCTCGCTGTAACCGGGGTAGGAGAACTTGCGGTCGTTGGCGGTGTTGGCGATGCAGTTGGCGGCGCGGTCGCCGAAGACCTGGCCTTCGCGCGCGATCGTGTCCCAGAAGAACGGCATGATGGCGCGGCGGCTCTCGGCGGCGGTGTTGCGACCGTACGATTCACGGAGCACCGCGGCATCGACCTTGGAATCACCGAGCAGCGTCTCGTCCAGCCCGCCGAACAGCTCCTGCCAGCGGAAGCCGTCGAGCGTCACGACCACGACGTTCTCCGTCTTGCCGCCCCCGGCGGCGCGAGACGCCTGCTGCGCCAACACCGGCGACGAAATCCACGGCAACGTCACCGCGAGGAGCAGAAGGATCTTCACCATGTTACGACGCATTGGCTGGGTCATGTGCAGGTCCCTTGTAGCGCGCCCGCGTGAAATCTCACTCGCGGGCGGTGGCATGATATACCGATGAGGTGTCATCACCGTTGCTAACAGTTGCAAGACGAAGCAGCGGCATGTTTTACTACGGATCGAGTCATCCCGCCCGATCAGCGCGAGGCGAGACGAGGGATCGCGCGCGTGTGTCGGGGGCGGGTCGTTCCTCCAGGAGCTTCTCCATGTTCTCACGTCGATCGGCCGGGCTGCTGTTGGTCGCGGGGCTCCTTATCGGATGCCAGCCGAAGGCGGCCAAGGAACCGCCGCCATCCGGTGAGGCGAGCCCGCAGCTCACGGCAAGCATTCGCGAACGGTACCAGCGCGCGAACCCGAAGAACCTCGTCGGCGTCGTCATCGCCGTGAAGGGCGATGCCAACCTCGCCGCCGTCGGCGACGTGCCGGTGCAGGAGTTCGGCATCGGCGACGTGCTGACCTTCATCGACACCGCCGAGCAGCCGATCGCGACCGGCTCGGTCGTGAACGCGACACCCGACGCTCTGCACATCCGTTACGAGGTGAAAACGCGCGCCCCACGCGTCGGCGACCTCGCCGTCCGACTGCCCAATTGAGCCGTGACCCAAGACGTCGATTGCACCCCGCCCCGCCTCATCCTCGCCAGCGCCTCGCCGCGCCGGCAGGCGTTGCTCAGGGAAGCGGGATACGAGTTCCAGGTCGTGCCGTCTGATGTGGACGAGTCGGCGCATCCGCTCGGAATGCTGCCTTCGGGCATCGCGGAGCACCTGGCGATCGCCAAAGCGCGGGCGATCGCGCCGCTGCACCCCGATTGCGTAATCCTCGGCGCCGACACCGTGGTCGCCTTCGGCGATGTCCCGCTCGGCAAGCCCGCCGACGCCGAGGACGCCCGGCGGATGCTCGCGCTGCTCTCCGGCACGACGCACATCGTCATCACCGCCATCGCCGTCGTGCACATGGGTGAGAACTTCTTCAAGAGCCTGCGCACGATGTCGGCCGTCAAGATGCGCTTCCTCACGCCCGCCGAGATGGACCACTACCTCGCCTCGGGCGACTGGCAGGGCAAGGCGGGCGGGTATGGCATTCAGGACCACGACCCGTTCGTCACCCGCATCGCGGGGAGCCACACGAACATCGTGGGGCTCCCAATGAGCGCGGCGAAACGATTGCTGGAGGAAGCGGGGATCAAGGCGAAATGATACGCTGTTTAGCGGCCCCGCTTGCGGGGCGCG
>JBAUGM010000553.1:0-4140 GCA_049679725.1 Tepidisphaeraceae bacterium | reverse complement strand
CACATGCCATCGCGTTGCGATCCCCCGCCGCTGTTCCTAAGATTCCGCCCTTCCCTTACCCAACGGTCGTACCCATGCCCGATCGCACCCGCTCCATCGCCAACTCCGAAGCCGCGTTCCT
Organism: Tepidisphaeraceae bacterium; assembly: GCA_049679725.1. Lineage (GTDB taxonomy): Bacteria > Planctomycetota > Phycisphaerae > Tepidisphaerales > Tepidisphaeraceae > DASYWJ01. The sequence continues at coordinate 4,019 of JBAUGM010000553.1, read as the reverse complement.
CAAGGCCAGGCAGATCATGCCCGGCGGCGTGTCGTCGCCCGTGCGCGCATTCAAAGCCGTCGGCGGGACGCCACTGTTCATCAAGGAGGCGCAGGGCTGCCGCGTCACGGACGTCGACGGCAACAAGTACATCGACTACGTCGCCAGCTACGGCCCGATGATCGTCGGCCACGCGCACGAGCGCGTCGTCGCGGCGCTGTCGAAGGCCGTCGGGCGCGGAACGAGCTTCGGCGCGCCGACGGAAGGCGAGATCCAGCTCGCGTCGCTGATCACGTCGGCGTTGCCCTCGGTCGAGATGGTGCGGTTCGTCAACAGCGGGACCGAGGCGTGCATGAGCGCCATCCGCCTCGCCCGCGCCGCGACCGGGCGCGACCTGATCGTCAAGTGCATCGGCTGCTACCACGGCCACGCCGACGGGTTGCTCGTCGAAGCCGGCAGCGGGGCGCTCACGCTCGGCACGCCGAACTCGCCCGGCATTCCGTCGACGACCACCGCGTCGACGCTCTCCGTCCACTACAACGACCTCGCCGCCGCGCGGGAAGTGTTCGAGAAATTCCCCGGCAAGATCGCCGCGTTCTGCGTCGAGCCGGTGGCGGGAAACATGGGGCTCGTCGCGCCGGCCGACCGTTACCTGCAAGGCTTGCGCGAGCTATGCGACCAGCACGGCACGCTGCTGCTCTTCGACGAAGTGATGACCGGCTTCCGCGTCGCCTGGGGTGGCGCGCAGGTCCGCTACAACGTCAAACCCGACATCACCTGCCTCGGCAAAGTGATCGGCGGCGGCCTGCCCTGCGCCGCGTACGGCGCGAGCCGCAAGCTCATGGAACTGGTCAGCCCCGTCGGCCCGATGTACCAGGCCGGCACGCTCAGCGGCAACCCGCTGGCGATGGCCTGCGGCCTGGCGACGCTCGAGATCATGAAAGAACCCGGCGCGTACGACACGCTCGAACAGCGCTCGAGCGACCTCGCCGAGGGTCTGATCGACGCCGCCGAGGAGGCCTCCGTCCCCGTCGCCGTCAACCGCGTCGGCAGCATGATCGGGCTGTTCTTCGTGAAGGAAAAAGGAAAGCAAGTCCTCAACTACGCCGACGCGACGGCGTCCGACACCGACCGCTTCGCGAGATTCTTCCACGCCATGCTCGACCACGGCGTTTACCTCGCCCCCAGCCAGTACGAAGCCCTCTTCGTCGGCCTGGCGCACGACGACGAGGCGATCGAACTGACGATCAAGGCGGCGGGGAAGGCGCTTGGCGCGATGCGATCGGCCTGATGCGAGCGGCCGCAAGATGCTGTCCCAACGGACCGAGCGACGGTATGATGCGGCGCGCCTACTTGCCAACAGCGGGGGGTATGCAACGTGAGCCATCAGAGCATGTGGAAACCGCACGTCGAGCCTTGTGAACCGCGACTGTTGTTCAGCACTTTATGCGGCCTTTGCTCAAGCGGTCCGCGCACCCTTCCAGAACCATCGTTGGTGGACGGCGTCTTTTCCATTCGTGGAACTGATGCCGCGGATACGATTGAGCTCGGCTCGACTCGAAACCTCGATACCGGCGGATCCTGCTCCAGCCGCACGTACATTCCTGATATTGGGGGAACCTGGCAAGATGTCGATCAGGACCCGGAGCCGATCGCGCCACAACTCTACATCGACATCTGGTTTGGCGCCTGTGGCCCGCATCGATATCAGGTCGCCATGCCGAGCATCCAGGGAGTGGTCATCGAAGGCGGCGCAGGCGCGGACAAGATCAGCTTCAGCGGCGAGTCCGAAGCTGGCGCGATCATCACGATGCTGGGCGGTGCCGGCAACGACACCCTGCTGGGTGGGTTCGCGAACGAAGTAACCCTCATCGGCGGCGCGGGTCGCGACACGCTTTCCGCTGCGACAACGGGATCGGCCTACATCGAGGGCGGGCTTGAACGGGACACCATCACCGGTTCTCGCCGTAAAGACGTGATCATCGGCGGTGCGGGGAACGACGTGGTCTATGCCGGCGCGGGAAACGACACGGTCTACGGCGCGGAGGGCATCGACTTTCTCGCCGGTGAAGACGGCGGCGACGTGCTCCTCGGTGGCCTGGGCGACGACGTGCTTCAGGGCGGTCTCGGCGGCGATCACCTGCTCGGCGAAGACGGCCACGATATCCTCCAGGGCGACGGCGGCGACGACCTCCTCGACGGCGGCGCCGGGACCGACACGCTTTACGGCAACGACGGCAACGACCTGCTCATCGGCGGCCGCGGCGCGGGCGACTCGATGCGCGGCGGCGCGGGGAACGACCGCTTCCGCTCCGCCGACGTCCTGGGCAACCACGACTCGATGTGGGGCGAGGCCGGGTTCGACCAGCTTCTTTCCCCCGCCGACGCCGACGATCTGCTGATCGCTGGCCCACAGACGCGATGAGGTCCGCTCGCACCGCGCGCAACACTTTTTCGCACTCGCGTTCACCTGCCTTCCGCACGTCCTTGGCCTGCCGAGGTTTACGGCGATCGTCGGCGGGACGCAGAAAAATATTGCGGCGCCACGTTGCACCCTGTTGCATCGGCCGATGAATCCGACGGTCGCAACCACTGGGGCGCCTCAAGGCGCCCGCTCCCTGATGGTCCACCCGTGCGCGATTCTCATGACAATCGCGCACGTCGCCGCGCCGAAGGGCCGGAACACTCGGGAAAACCGCTGAAAAAAAGTTCGGAAATCGCCGGATTGCCGTAAGTCGTTTTGCGCGATCGTCACGATATTCGCGCACGATTGGCAAGCTGGGAAAGCCATGTGCCCGGGAGGGCGAGGCTCCGCCCGAGCCGGGGACAGCTCTTGGTTTTATTGCGTCACCTTTTGGTTTCTTGGACGGCACTGAATCTAAGAAATTATCTCAAAAGACCGAGGATTGAAGAGCCGCAGATGAACGCAGATGAACGCAGATCAGAAAGGGCGAAGAAACAAGTTGCGTCCCCGTTTCTTACTCGACATCCGAAGTAGAACCACCAAGACACCAAGGGCACCAAGCAGTTCTCCTTGATCCCTGCATCGCATCGCGCATGGCGATGGAATGCAGGATTCAAAGACAACTGCTTGGTGCCCTTGGCGTCTTTGGTGTTCCAGATAATGACAAGCGGCGCGCGCCCGCGCACATTTCGATCCGATGCGTATCACCCCCGCGCGTCACGGGAGGATGATCGCGTCCGGGTACCGGTCGGCGTACTTCGTCTTGAGCGACACGGCCTGCGCGTATGACTTCACCGGCCCGACGCGCAACAGCTGAAACCCCTGCGCGTTTGCTTCGCGCACGGGCTCCACGCCCTCGCGGCGCAGGGCAGCCGACGCCTGGTCGGCGTTGGCGGCGCTCTTGAAGGTCGCGAGTTGGACGAAGAACGAGCGCGCCCCGGCGTGCTGCGCGGCGCGCCGCGCGGGCTCGGTCCCCGGCTGCTGCTTCTGCACGGCGGCGAACGTCTGGTCGGCCTGCTCGAACTGACCGAGCCGCTGCTGGCACAACCCGATGCGGTAGATCGTCCAGGCGCGCGTGTCCGCGTTCTCCATGCGCGGGAGGGCGGCCTGCCACTGGGTCAGGGCGGTCGCGTAGTCGTCCTGGAAGTAGGCGACGTTCGCCAGGCTCGAGCGAATGCGGGCCTCGAGCTGCGTGGGCGGCTTGCGGTTCAGCGCCTCGACGTACGACGAGCGGGCGGACTGGAGGTTGGCCTTGGCCTCGTGCGGGTTGGCCGCGGTCTTGCCTTCGAACGCGCGGCCGCGGAGGTACAGCGCCTCGGCGGAGCCGGCGCCGGTGGGCTCTTTGGCGAGGAACGCATCCGCCTGCGCGATGGCGCGGTCGTAGTGTTTCTGCTCGAGCGATTGGAAGCCCGCGGAGAGTTCGGTTTCGGCGGCTTTGTTGGAGCAGCCGGGCGCGGCGATCGCGACCAACAGGAGCGTCGCGATGAAGAGGAGCGGCGGCGTTGCTCCCTCTCCCACGGTACTCCGGGGGAGAGGGCCGGGGAGAGGGGCAGGGTGCGCACGACATCGCACAGCA
>JBAUGM010000552.1:0-6472 GCA_049679725.1 Tepidisphaeraceae bacterium | reverse complement strand
ACCGGGCGCCGGCCGGGACTACACCGACTCGATCTGGCGGCTCGCGTTCCTGCACCTGCTCAGCGGCGAAGCGGCGCACGCGCAAGCGGCGATCGACCCGCTGCGCAAGCTGCTCGACCTGGACGTCAGCGGCGCCTACTTCGTCGGCGCGCGGCGCCTCAAAGCGCTGGCCGCCAGTTACGACTGGATGCACGACGCACTCGGCGACGACCTGCGGCAGCGCATCGGACGCAAGGCGCTTGAATACTGCCAGGCCCTCTACGACAGCGGCGAGGTCGAGCCCGATGTCTACTTCGCCGGCCACGCCATCAATCAGATGCCGTTCATCCTGATGGCGGGGATCGCGATCGGCAGCGAGATCGACGGCGCGACATGGTTCGTCGAGGACACGCTCCGGCGGTGGGACCGGCAGATGCCGTGCTACCGCCACTTCCTCGAGCACGACTGCTTCCCGCAGAGCATCCCCTACACGAGCACGTACGTCGGCGAGTTCCCGTGGCTGTTCCAGGCCATCGACGCGGGTCTGGGAATCGAGATGTACCGCCCGAACGCGTGGTTCGCCAACGTGGTCCGGTGGTGGACCTACACGATGCGCGACGATGGATCGTTCCTGCGCTTCGGCGACTACTTCTGCGCCATCCCGGCGCTGGAGAACGCGCAGTACTACCGGCCGCTGGCGGCGATCGCCTCGCGCTACCGCGATCCGCTGGCGCGATGGTGGGTCAATCGATTCCGGCTCGACGGCTGCGAGCCGGAGCAGATCCTGTTCGACGATCGCCCTGGCGTAGCGCCGCGGGCGCCGGATGACCTGCCGCGCACGATCTTGTTCGGCCCGATGGGCGTTGCGGTCGCGCGCGGGGACTTCAAAGGCGGCACGGTGGCGTCGTTCAAGTGCAGCCCGCTCTACCTGCACAACCACAACCACCGCGACGCCAACAGTTTCACCATCTACCACAAGGGTGAGCTGGCGATCGACTCGGGCGCGTACGACGCGTACGAGACGCCGCACTGGTACAACTACTACGTCCGCACGATCGCCCACAACACGATCGTCGTCCACGATCCCGACGAGCGCTTCATCAGCCGCGGCCGCGAGTACGCCAACGATGGCGGACAACGCTTCATCAACGAGCCGCACTTCCAACCGACGAAGTTCGAGGACATCGAGGCCGAACCGTTCCGCGACGGGACGATCGTCGCGTATCGCGAGGGGGACGGCTGGAGCTACGTCTGCGGCGACGCCTCCAACTGCTACCGCAAGGAAAAACTGACGCGGTTTCTCCGGCACGTGACCTTCGTGCTCGACTGGCCGAGCCCGGGATGCGTTTCGCTGGTCGTGCTGGATGAGGTGGAAATCGCGCGCGACGGCCTGGAGCCGCGCTACCTGCTGCACACGATGGAAGAGCCGCGCGTCGAGGCCAACCTCATCTCGGCACGGCATGGCGGAGGGCGGCTGACGGCCACGGTGCTGCTCCCGCATTCACCGAAGATCGAAGCGATCGGCGGCGCCGGACGTGAGTTCGAGGTGGACGGCCGGAACTATCCGCTCGATCGCAAACTCGGCGGCGCCTGCACACCCGGCGCCTGGCGCGCGGAAGTGACCGGGGGCGAGGGACGGTCGCGGCCCTTTCTCACGTTGCTCGTGCCCGCCGACATCGACGCCGCGCCGCAGCCGCAAGCCGTCCTCACGCAGTCCCCCGCCGGATGGGTCATCCGCCAGGGCGAGCTGGCGGTGGCGCTCGTCCGCCCCGGGCAACAGATCTCCGCTTCGGCGCCGCGGCTCGTCAGAATTGAGTTGGCAAGCCGGGATCGGTGAGCGTCACGCCGCCGGCGCCGCTTCTTCCGCGTCGTACCTGAACTTCTCCCCACCCCTTCGCCGCCACATGAAGAAGACGGTCCACAGGCAGATCACGCCCAGGGTCTGGCACGTGCCGTTCCACAGGAAGGCGTACGCGTTGCCGCGCGTGCCGTACCTGTACGTCATCACGCCGATGAACGTGGCGGCGGCGGTGTTGCCGAGGATCAGGGAGAAGTGGCGCAGCATCGCGCTGGCGGAGCAGAACTGGCCGTACTGCTTGGCGGGAAAGAGCCGCATCATCAGCGGGATTTTCGAGGACTCATCGAGCTGCCCGAGCGGTTGTTGAAGGACGTAGATGGCGACGTAAACCGTGAACGCGTTGAGCGTCAGCCCCCAGACCGAGTAGTCGTCGATGAAGTAGCCGGCGAAGTAGACGGGGATCAGGAGCGTCGCGCCGATCAGGTACGTGCGGATCGGGTGCAGCCGGTCCACCAGCCAACCCATCGGGTACTGCATCGCGAACAGGATCGGGCTCATGAAGAAGATGACCTTCCCCAGGTCGGCCGTCGTGATCTGCAGGTGGCGGATGTAGAAGAGGTTCTTGTAGATCGTCATGGCCGTCCCCACGGCGAACAGCGCCTGCGAGAGGTAGAAGACCACGAACATCGGGTGCGAGAAGCACTCGCGCGCGTAGGTGCGGATCGCGTGCCACGTCCGGCGCCACCACGGCTCGGATTTCACCACGACGTCCCCCGGCGGCGGGTACTCGCCCTCCTTCACCATCAGGCACATCAGCCCGAACCCGGCGAAGTAAACCACGGCCGCGCCGACGTAGATGATCGGCGTGTGGCTCTCGATCCGCCCGTAGATGAACCCGCCCCAGATCATGCTGGACATCGTCCCGACCATGCGAAACGTGGCCATGAACCGCCCGAGGAATGCGCTGGGGACGACGTCGCGGAAGAGGTACCAGTAGACGGAGTTGACGAAGACGTTGAAGACGTCGTAGAGCAGGATGAGCGTGCCCATGACGATCACGATCGTCACGACGGGCGAGAGTCCCAGCTTCCCCGGCAGCGAGGACGCGCGGATCCACGCGCCGATGTGGTCGGAGAACCCGAGGATCGCCAGGAAGATGCACAGGAAGGGCATCGTGAACAGCAGGTAGGGGATGCGTCGTCCCCAGCGGCTGCGCGTGCGGTCGGAGCGGAAGCTGATGACGGGCACGAACGTCATGTTGATCATCGCGCCGGCCGTGCCCATCATGTAGCCGATCCACTGCGCGGGCACGCCCATACGATCGAGTTGCAGCGGCATGGAGGCGGGGAAGACCATCTCCATGAGCTGCCAGACCAGGTCGCCCCAGAGCAGCCAGAGGAAGATCGTGATGAGCCCCAGACGCGTGTAGGCGAGCGTGCCGACGCGGTACTCCGGGCCGGTGTGGCTCAGCCACGCGCGCAGCCGCGACGATCGGCCGGGGCGCGGTGACGCGTCATCGAGCAGGACGTCGAGAGCGGGGGAAGGAACCGCAGGTGCCGCCACCACCGCTTCAACCCGGGATTCGGCGGCGCCCATGGGGGTTACTATAGATCACAATAATAACTTTGCAACCGCGGCGGGCGCGGCGCACTTCCAGCCGTATCCCCGAGCCTCGACCGGTGCGTTGTTTCGCAAAACTTTGCCTGGAAATTGCAAGGGGATGACATGGGATCAAGGGTACGCTTCGTCATGCCCGGCGCCGGCGGCGTCCGGGCGCATCCACTTCCCACTCGGCACCCGCGCGGACGGAGACAGGTCATGAAAAGGCGGAACGCGTTCACCCTCGTCGAACTGCTCGTCGTCATCGGCATCATCGCAGTCCTGGTAGCCCTGTTGCTCCCGGCACTGCAAAAGGCGCGAGAACAGGCCGTGGTCGTCGCGTGCATGAGCAACATGCGGCAGATCGGCCTGGCGTCGCTGAACTATGCCCAGAACAACCGTGACTATCTGCCGATCGTCGGACAGTACTGGCGCCAGAACAACCCAGCCCTCGGCCGGGCGCGCATCGCCTCACCGTTCTACACGTATGAGGTCAAGAGCGCGGGCGCGCCGTTCGAAGTCGAGCGGGTCGTGCAGATCGGCTTGCTCTTTGCCACGAAGTTCATCACGGCGCCCGAAGGTTGCTATTGCCCCGGCGGACTCGACGATCCCGGCTTCGGGTACAACGTCTTCCCCAAGCCATGGCCGCAGGACGTACCCACCTATTACCGAAGCTCTTACACCTACAACCCCTACTACAACAACAACGCCCCCATCGAGGATTACTACACCGCGCGAGGCGAGGTCAGGTTCGGGCAAGCGACCGCCTTCCCCCGCGTGTCAAAGTTCCCCAGGACGAAACTGCTGGCCACCGACCTGATCGACACCCCGCAGAACGTCACCCATAAAGGTCGCGGCATCAAGCCGGCGTGGAACTGCCTGTTCATCGACGGCCACGTTCAGACCGTGATCTCACCCGCGCTGTTCAAGGAGATGATCGTGCGCGGCAGCGCCAACGGGAGCTGGCCGAAGTTCGAAGACTATCGCGACATTCTCGAGACGCAGGCGAATGGCTTCGAGCTGACCGGGCCGATGACAGTTCGCGTGACCCACGCCGCTTCCGGAGAGAGAAACGGCGGGAAGACGCTATACCACCCGTAGGCCTCGGCGCATGACGTACCGACTGATCGCGTGTGTGATGGCGACGATGGGCGCGTCGATCGTCGCCGCCGCTGCGCCCACATCGCAACCCGCGTTCCCCGGCGCCGAAGGATTCGGCAAGTACGCGCAAGGCGGGCGCGGCGGGCAGGTGCTCTTCGTCGACAACCTCAACGACGCCGGCCCCGGCAGCCTCCGCGCAGCCGTCGATACCAAGGGTCCGCGCACGATCGTCTTCAACGTCTCCGGCACGATCCAGCTCGAGAAGGGCCTCGTCGTCCGCGAGCCGTTCGTCACCATCGCCGGCCAGACCGCGCCGGGCGACGGCATCTGCCTCGCGAACTACGAACTCTACATCGCCGCGGACGACGCGATCGTTCGCTACCTGCGCTGCCGGCCCGGCAGCCAGCGCCCCGGCGAGCGCGACGGCATCACCGTGCGCGGCGTGAACAACACAATCGTCGACCACTGCTCCGCGAGTTGGGCCGTCGACGAAGTGCTCTCGACGACGAACGCGAAGAACGTCACGGTGCAGTGGTGCATCATCGCCGAGGCGCTGCACGACGCCGGCCATCACAAGGGCAACCACGGCTTCGGCGGATTGATCCACGGCGAGGGCGTCAGCTACCACCACAACCTCTACGCCCACAACCGCTCGCGCAACCCGCGCCCCGCGAGCGGGCTGATCGACTTCCGCAACAACGTCATCTACGACTGGAACGGCGAGGCCGGCTACGCGGGCACGATCAATAAGCAGCGCCTCAACTACGTCGCCAACTATCTCAAGCCCGGGCCATCCACGATCAAAGGCGCGCGGCACGCGTTCCACACCGGCGGCCCCGAGTCGTTCATCTTCTTCAGCGGCAACGTGCTCGAAGGCATCGTCGCCGAGGGCGCCGACGACACCCCGGTCCTCAACCTGCGCGACAACGGCAAGCGCGCGACCAAGCCGCACGATGTGCTCGCGCCCGCGACGGAAGCCGCGACGGCGGCGATGGCGCGCGTGCTCGACGACGCCGGCGCTACGCTCCCGAAGCGCGATGCGGTCGATGCGCGGGTCATCGAGAACTTCAAGGCCGGCTCCGGGAGGCTGGTGAACTCCGTCGATGAAGCGGGCGGTTGGCCGGAGCTGAAGTCCGCGTCGCCACCGAACGATTCCGACAAAGACGGCATGCCGGACGAGTGGGAACAGGCCGCGGGGCTCGACGCGCAGAATGCTGACGATCGAAACGCGGATGCGGACGGCGACGGGTACAGCAATCTCGAGGAGTACCTCAATCGGACGGAAGTTCGCGGTCGCGACTGAACGGCGCGTGGCTGCCGGTAAACGAAGGGATGAACGCAGAGGCGCAGAGGACGCAGAGGTAGAAGGAGGAAAAGAACTCAGTTGTGATACGGGCGACACACCAGGTATTCCTCCCTCTCCTCTTCCTGTCTCTGCGTCCTCTACGCCTCTGCGTTCAATGTCTTTTCCGCGTTCGCATGGCGCCGCAGGCCCCGCGCGAAACCTCAGCGCTCCTTCCGCAACTGCAGCCCCAGCATCCCCGCGGGCTCGTCGAAGACGATCCACTCGAACGCGCCTTCGGTCAGCTTCCCGATGTCCGGCAGCAGCCCTTCGGTCACGTTCGCGCTGGCGACGAGGAAGTTCATGCCGAGCACGCCGTCGAGCGTGACCTGCTGTTTCGTCGCCGGGTCGGTGACGGTGATGTCGACGACGAGCACGGGCGCGCCACGGAAGACGAGCGGGTCGCGCTCGACGGTCGGGATGGAGATCGAGTCGATGAAGAACCCGGCGCTCTTCTTCTGCCCGCCAATGCCGCCGACGGTGAGGGTGAACTGTTTGTCCTTCGGCACGCCGTCGAGCGCCGCGCGGTCGGTGCCCTGCGTGCCGGGGGCGTACGTGACGCCCAGCGCTCGCGCTTGTCGCGTCGAGATGATCGACGCGGCCGCGCCGGTGTCGAGGAGCCAACTCGCGGCGAACTTCCTTCCGTTGTGCGT
>JBAUGM010000551.1:0-11171 GCA_049679725.1 Tepidisphaeraceae bacterium | reverse complement strand
AGCAACGGCACGACGGCGAGCGCGATGAACAGAAGCAGGCAATCCCGCCGGACCCAGACCCGGAAGCGGCGGTCAGTGGGGTAGTGGACCGCGTTCTGTTTCGGACTCTCGAGCGCGGTAGCCATGCTCACTCCTCAAGTTGGTGGCGCAAGGGTGACGTCAATCGGCCGAACGGATCAACGACGGCACTCTAATGTCACAAGGACCGTTCCGCCAAGCGGGGAGAGGACGAAGACGCGCGACGACCGCGGGATGACGCGCGGCCTTCTCGGTAGGAAGTGCGCCGTTCGCGAGAGAATGCGGGTCACCCGCGAGAGGACGCGAGACTTCGGCGAGACGATACGGGCGGCTCGCAAGAGGAGATGCGCCGTCCGCGGGTGGATGTGCGTCGCCCCGGGCATGTATCAGCCCGATTGCGATACGATCTTCTCTGATGCGCCGCCGGCGCGCTTGCGAGGAATGAGCGATGTCAACCGATGACAGGGCGCGCGCGGATCAGTCTTGATCAGTATGGCGGAACACCGGCGACGACGGGAGCGCTCGGCCTCAGGCCGCGCGGGATTGGTTTGCGGGGCGCGACGTGCGCGCGGCGATGGGCAGCATCTCGCGGGCGGAGCGGGAGGCGAGCGACGCGGCCAGCGCGTCGAGCGCGGCCAGCGCGGGGTCCCGCACGGGCGCGGGGAGCATCAGCAGCGGCGTTTCGGCGGGGACAACCGCGTGCGCCTGAAGCGCGGCAACGCGGGCTTGCGCCCTGGCCTCTCGCCGGGCTTTCCAGCGGCGGTCATAGTCGGGGTTTCGTTCCCGGAACTCGCGAACGCGCTCGGTGCTGGTCATGGGAGGCGCTGGTCTAAGCATCTGTCACTTCTCATCGGCCTGAGGGATCGCGCGCTTAACACGATCGCGCCGAATTGCCGCCGCTGCGGGCGGGTGCGATAAAAACTCCCTGCCGCGCCTGAAACGGCGTGAAGGAATCCTTTCCGACGAGGAACTCGAAACGATGCGCGGAAATTCGAAACGACGCAGCGAGGTTCGTTTCGCCGGGGCGAAGAACGTTTCGCCGGGCCGAAGAACGTTTCGCCGGCCCGAGGAACGTTTCGCCGGAGCGAAGAACGTTTCGCCGGAGCGAAGAACGTTTCGACGGCGCGAAGAACGTTTCGACGGCGCGAGGAACGTTTCGACGGCGCGAGGAACGTTTCGACGGGGCGAGGAACGTTTCGACGGGGCGAGGATCGTTTCGACGCGGGCGCATTCGCTTCGACGCGGCGACGTTTTCGACTTGCGCCGCCCGGCACGCGCACCGCCGCCTGAAGCCGGCCGCGGCGCGGTGAGGCGCCGGGCCGGCGAAATCGCGGGGTTGAACTGCGGGTATTCGGTTGTCAAAGAGCACGGCCCCGCGGCCCCCGGCCGCGGCGGGCCTCGGGTCGCTTACTCCTTCGGCTTGCCGCCTTGTTCCCCCGGAAGCGGGGCCAGCTCGCGCAGCTTCAGCGCTATGGCGAGGCAAGCGACGGCCCGCGGGACGGGCCGGAGAACTTCTGCTTCAGCCGCCTCGTCTCATCGCCCGACCAGTGAGGCGGGTCGGTGACGGCGATCCACGCGTCGATGTAGCTGCCCGCGTCGTAGTTGTGGCCGTAGCCCAGCGGGACGTTCATCGCCGTGGCCAGGTCGAAGGTGATCTGCAATCCGGTGACGATCGGGTACCAGCGCAGCGAGGGAGAAACGTCCGGCCCGCGCTGGCCCCGGAGCCATTCGGGCTCCGTGTGAAACAGGTCGGGGGAGAAGAAGACCATCGAGTCGCTGGCGTGCTGGATGTAGACGAAGCGGATGGGTCCCCAGTGGTTGCCGAAGTCGCCCAGCGCGTTGCGCCGGGCGGTGAAGCGGACGATCGAGCCATCCTGAAAGCGCGGCAGCCAGCTGGGCGAGCCGGGGTTGCGCTCGCGCGTGATCTGCTGCCACTGGGTGCTGGGGAACGGCGGGCCGCTGAACACGCCGCCGTGGATCGGATCGCCGATGAGCGTGAACAGATCGGTGGTCGCCTCGGCGCCGAGCGAGCCGAGGCTCAGCCCGTGCAGGTACAACTTCGGACGCCCTGCGCGCGGGAGCGTCTTCCAGTAGCCGTAGACGTGCGCGAACAGCGCGCGGGCACTGGCGCGCGAGCGCTGCGGATCGACCAGCAGCGTGACCCAACTGGGGAGGTAGGAGTATCCCATGGTGACCATCGCGGTGTCGCCGGCGTGGAGATACTCGACCGTGTCCACCGCGTTCTCATCCAGCCAGCCGGTGCCGGTGGGCGTGGCGACGATGAGGACCGAGCGTTCGAACCCGCCGACGCGCTTGAGCTCATCGAACGCGAGCCGGGCGCGCTCCTCGACGTCCTCGCTCGAACGATATCCCGCGTAGACCCGGATCGGCTCTTTGGCGGGGCGACCGAGGAACGTTTCGATGGACTCGCGCGTGGGGCCGTGGGCGATGAAGTTCTTGCCGCGCCGGCCGATCGTGTCCCAGGCGATCAGCGACGCGGCGCTGCCGGGGGTCATCGGATCGGCGGGGATCGTCTCGTCCTCGTCGATCATGCTGTCGAGCCGAAGGAACACGCGGTCGGCGGCGTCAAGCAGCATTCGGGCGAAGACCTTGTTCAGCACCAGCACGAACAAAGCGGCGAGCATCAGCGTGCTGACGACGAACGACACACGCGGCGGAACGAACCGCGCGATGCGGCGATTGACCATCCGCCAGAGCCCCTGGATGCATCGCGCGATCAGGATCACCACGAAGGCGAACACCAGCGCGATGCCCGATACGCGGAGTGGGTAGGCGGTCTCCTCCGGCTGCATGTCCATGAGCAGCCGGATGGAGTTCTGCCACTGGGTCGTCTGCGAGAGGAACGTCACCGCGATGATGAGGGCAACGAGCGCCATCGACCATTTGAAGACGCGCTGAACGCGGGCGCCGGGCAGCGGGATCTGGAAGAACATCCACGCCAGCACGATGAGCTTGCCGATGCCGTAGCCCACGGCGAACGCCACCCCCGACACCGCCCCCTGCAACACGAACGGCCGCGGCAGCAAGGAGGGCGTCAGCGACGCGGCGAAGCAGAGCGTGCCCGTCACCAACCCCAGATAAGAAAACGTCGAACAGTATCGAACGAGAAGCGAGCGAAACGTCTGACGGATGTTGGCGAGTTTCGGCACAGCGGGATTATGCGCTGTGACGATCCGCAACGATAGTGTGATACGTGCTTGCGCCGCGGATCGCGGGCGCGGCGGGCGAGCGGGAGCTGCCCGCGATCTGCACATGGTGCGCCTTCTGAAGCCGGCCGAGCGCGGTTAGGCGCGCGGCCGGCGAATCGCGGCGTTCAGGTACATCTTTATTCACTTGCCAAAGAACGCGTCACGCGACCGGCGGCGCAACGCGGGCCGCCCGCCCCTTACCGATCGCGCGCTGCAACCGCTGCTTCTGCTACGGCGCGGTCTTCTCGCCAGCCGGGCGGGCCTGGTCGTTGGCCGGCTTGTCGCCGGCGATGTTCGGCGCCTGCCCGGGCGCGGGATTGGGCGTCACGATGTCGAACCAGAACTCGAACTTGTCCATCAGGCTCAGTATCTCGTGCAGCTTGGCCGGATCGCCCTGCACCTTGATCTTCCCCTGATCGACCAGGTCCTTCGCCTGGGCCTGGCCGAGGATCACGTCGTTCAGGTCGGCGCGCGTCAGGGTGAAGGTGGCGTCGGGCTTGTCGGCGAGCTTGGTGCGGTAGTTCAGCACGCCGTTCTTCAGCGTCAGGGCGTAATCCTCCTTCGTGTCGGTGAAGGTGAAGTTGATGGTGGCCTGCTTGCCCGAGGCGCGCGGGCCGTCGAGGCGGATGGCCATGAAGTCGAAGAGCTGCTCCAGCGACATCGCGCGGGTGACGTCCGCCGACGCGGTGTTGGGCGTGGCCATTGTCTTCACCCCGTTGCGCAGCTCCGTCGCGCCGGCGAGGTAGAAGTTGCGCCACGTGGCGTTCTCGGCCTGGTAGCCGAGCTGCTCGAACGCATCGGCTTGAAGCTTGCGGGCCTCCTGGTTGGACGGGTCGGCGTAGACGACGTGCTTGGTCAGCTCCGCCACCCAGCGATAGTCGCCCGCTTCATACGCCTTGGTCGCCTTCTCGAGGATGCTGCTGGCGCCGCCCATGGCGTCGACGTAGCGCTTGGCGGCGTCGGCGGGCGTGTGCGGGTTGAGGTCGGCGGCGTTGCCGCTGAAGTAGCCGAGGTACAGGTTGTAGACCGCCCGGGCGTTGTGGCTGACCGAGCCGTAATACCCGCGCGTGGCCCAGTGGCTGGCCAACTCGGGCGGCAGCTTCACCATCTCGCCGATCTCCAGCATCGTGTAGCCCTTGTTGGCCAGGTGCAGCGACTGATCGTGGATGTACTTGAAGACGTCGCGATACTTCTCGATCGACACGACGCATTCCTTGTTGCCCCAGGTGGGCCAGTGGTGCGGGGCGAACATCACCTGCATGTCCTTCCCCCACATGTCCAGCGCCTGGTCGAGGTAGGTGACCCACTTGCGCGAGTCGCGGGTCTTGGCGCCGCGCAGGGTGTAGAAGTTGTGCAGCGTGTGCGTGCAGTCCTCCGCCGGGCAGAAGGCCTTGAGCGCGGGGATGTAGAACATCATCTCCGCCGGCGCTTCGGAGCCGGGGGCCATGAGGAACTCGAACTCCAGCCCGTCGAGGGTCATCTTCTGGCCGGTTTCCTTGATCAGGTCCGTCGGCTGGATGAGCGTCACCGTGCCGCTGGACGTGCCGGCGCCCAGGCCGGTGCCCAGCGTCCCCTTCTCCCCCTTGGCGACGACGTTGCCGTACATGTAGCTGGCGCGGCGGCTCATCGCGTTGCCGGCCATCACGTTCTCGCTCACGGCCTCCTCGGAGAAACCGGTCGGCGCGATGATCTTGACCTTGCCGGCCTTCACGTCGGCCTCGTTCACCACGCCGCGCACGCCGCCGAAGTGATCGACGTGGCTGTGCGTATGGATGACGGCGACGACCGGCTTGTCCGCCGGGCGATGCTTGCGGTAAAGCTCGAGGCTCGCCTTGGCGGTTTCGGCCGAGACGAGCGGATCGACGACGATGATGCCGGTGTCGCCCTCGATGAAGGTGATGACCGACAGGTCGGCCCCGCGCACCTGGTAGATGCGGTCGACCACCTTGAACAGCCCGTCGACGCCGACGAGCTGGGCTTGCCGCCACAGGCTGGGGTTGACCGTGTCCGGCGACTTGGCATCGAGCGGGACGCGGTACGGCCCGGCGTCGTAGACCACTTCGCCCTTGTCGTTTTTGATCGCCCCCTTGTCCGGCAGCGGCTCGATCAGGCCCCGCTGCGCGTTCTCGAAGTCCTGCTTGTTGGCGAAATCGAGCTGCTGGAGGACGGCGGCGTTGGCGGCCTTGGTGGCGTCGCTGGCCGGCTTGCCCGACTCCTGCGCCATGCTGGGAATTGACAGGGCCAGCAGGGCCATCATGGTAGTGGTTGTCGATGCGATCCGCATGAGAAGCTCCTTTCTGACAGAGTTTGAGTCTTGCCCCGAGAATACTTCCGGGCGGTTGCGGTCGTGAAGGTTCGATTCTTCCGCCAGGGGACGCGGCCGCTGAGCCGTTTCGTCGCCGGCGCGAGCATGTGCCTGGGGCGCGTGAACGGCTGCTACGCGTCTGGGTTCTGACGGTCCACACCTCATCTCAGCTGGCTACTCCTTCGGCTTCTCGCCCTCCTTCGGCACGAGGATCGGGAACGCGCGTTCGATTTTCTGCTTGGCTTTGATCTCGCGGAGCGTGTCTTCCAGGATCGTCGCCGGGTTGAAGCTCGGCGGGACGGAGCGCGGCGGGTATTCCTTGAACG
This sequence comes from Tepidisphaeraceae bacterium, assembly GCA_049679725.1. Taxonomy (GTDB): domain Bacteria; phylum Planctomycetota; class Phycisphaerae; order Tepidisphaerales; family Tepidisphaeraceae; genus DASYWJ01. The sequence continues at coordinate 5,313 of JBAUGM010000551.1, read as the reverse complement.
TCGCGGCGAACTGGAAGACCTCGTCCATCACGCCGTACATCTGCCCGACGTGATTGAGCTGCCAATCCCAGTAGGTGTTGGACGTGATGTCCGCCCGCTCGAAGGGGTCCTGCATGAGGTTGAAGATCTTCTGGAGGCGCAGCTTGGTGAACGGCTCGGCCCAGACCTGCATCGTGCCGGGCGCACGCTGCTCCTCGAAGACGTACTTGTAGTCGCCCTGGCGCATGGAAACGAGGGCGCCGTCGTCGTCGGAGTAGAAGAACATGCCGCGGGCGCTCCTGGCGTCGTTGGCAGTGCCGATGGTGCCGCTGACGGACGTGAGGAACTTGCTCTGGTCGTAGCCGTCGAGGTGGACCTTGTAGGTGATGTCGGCGCCCTGGACGCGCGTGGTGTAACCGGCCTTGCACTTGCCGACGATGTCGCTCTCGCCGGCGACGGCGCAGAGGGTGGGGATCCAGTCGTTGTGGCTCATCAACTGGTTCGTGACGGTGCCGGGCTTGATCTTGCCGGGCCAGCGGACGAGGCACGGCACGCGGAAGGCCCCTTCCCAGTTGGTGTTCTTCTCCGAGCGGAACGGGGTCATCGCGCCGTCCGGCCAGGTGTTCATGTGCGGGCCGTTGTCGGTGGAATAGACGACGAGCGTGTTCTCGGCGATGCCCAGGTCATCGATCGCCTTGAGCAGCAGGCCCACGTGGTTGTCGTGCTCGATCATGCCGTCGATGTACTCGCTGTCGCCGTGGGTGTACTTCCCGCGGTTCTCCTTCTTGACGTGCGTGCGCAGGTGCATGCGCGTGGCGTTGAACCAGCAGAAGAACGGCTTGCCGGAGTCCTTCATCCGCTTCATGTAGTCGATGGCGGCGGCGGAGGTCTCATCGTCGATCGTCTCCATGCGCTTCTTCGTGAGCGCGCCGGTGTCTTCGATCGTCTGCTTGCCGACCTTGCCGAAGCGCGGGTCTTCGGTGGGGTCGTCCTTATCGGTGGCCTTGCACTTGAGGACGCCGCGCGGGCCGAACTTCTTGAGGTACTCGGGGGCCTTGGGATAGTCGGGCAGCTCGGGTTCTTCCTCGGCGTTGAGGTGATAGAGGTTGCCGAAGAACTCGTCGAAGCCGTTGACGGTCGGCAGCGACGGATTGCGATCGCCGACGTGGTTCTTGCCGAACTGACCCGTCGCGTAGCCGAGGCTCTTCATCAGCCCGCCGACGGAGGGATCGAGCTGGCTCATGCCCATCGGCGCGCCGGGGAAGCCAACTTTCGTCAGCCCCGTGCGAATCCCGTGCTGTCCGGTGAGGAACGCCGCCCGCCCGGCGGTGCAGGACTGCTCGCCGTAATAGTGGAGGAAGCGGACGCCTTCATTGGCGATGCGGTCGATGTGGGGCGTGGTGTAGCCCATCAGGCCGTCGCTGTAGGCGCTGACGTTGGTGGTGCCGATGTCATCGCCCCAGATGATGAGGATGTTGGGCTTTCCCTGCCCTGAGCTTGCCGAAGGGTTCTCCTGCGCCTGCGCAACCGCGCAGACGAACAGAAGCGTTACGAACACGACCACGGATCTGAAGCGACTCATAGCGATCTCCTTCCAAAAAGTTCACTTCGCCTGCTGCGCGTCCACGGCGGACTTGGCGCAACGAAATCCCACGTGCGACGACCCCGTATCGAACGGCGTCCCCCGTCGCGCGCTGGGACGGTAGCTTTCGCAGTAGCTCGGGTTGCAGAGGAACGACCCGCCCTTGATCACCCGGCGGACCTCGTCCGGTCGAGGCGCGGCCCCGGACGGCTCGGCGTAAACGTCGCCGCTCCAGTTCCACACGTTCCCGCCCATGTCATACAGCCCGTACCCGTTCGCGGGGAACGAACGAACCGGCGACGTGCCGGCGAAGCCGTCTTCCTTCGTGTCTTGCGCGGGGAAGGTGCCGGTATACGTGTTGGCACGGAACTTCCCATCGAGCTTGAACTCATCGCCCCACGGATAGCGCTTCCCATCCAGCCCGCCGCGCGCGGCGTACTCCCACTCCGGTTCCGTCGGCAGCCGCTTGCCCGCCCACTTCGCGTAGGCGACGGCATCATCCCACGACATCTGCACGACCGGGTGCTCGTCGCGGCCGTCGAGGTTGCTCTTGGGGCCTTCGGGATGCTTCCAGTTCGCGCCCGGCACCCATGCCCACCACTGACTGAGATCGTCCAGCGGCACCTGATATCCCGGCGGCATGAACACGAGCGAGCCGGGCTGGAGCTGGTCCTCCGGCGGCTTGGGCGTGCCAGGCGGGACCTGCTTCTTGAGCTCTTCCCAATCCGGCTTGCGCTCGGCTGTGGTCACGTAACCGCTCGCCTCAACGAACTTGCGGAACGCGGCGTTGGTGACAGGATGCTCGTCGATGAAGAACGGTTCGACCTTCACGCGATGCGCGGGCCGTTCGTTGGGCATCGACTTGGGGTCGTCGGTCCCCATCGTGAACTCGCCGGCGGGGATGGCGCGCATGCCCGCGGGCGGCGCGTCGGCGCGGGTGACCGCCGACGACCACGACGCCATGAGGAACGTGACGCACAATGTCAAAACGACTTTCATGACGACCTTCCCTGCTCACACCCGCGCGGCGGGCGGGGTTCCGAAAAAGATCTCCCGCACCTTGTGTCCTCCCACGACCCGCACCAGCTCACGTATCGTGCAGTAACAGAGGACCAATACGATCAACAGGATCTGGACGGCGAAAAAGTGCGGCCACACGATCTGCGCGAGCAACGTTCGGTTGCCGGCGACGAAGCTGCCTGCCTGTTTCCAGAACTCGATCAGGTGCTCGATATAATGAACGATCAATGCCACCACGGTGTAAATCGCGGTCTTCCAGGCGACATTGTAGATCAGCGGTTTCTCGGGATAGCGATTGATGAACGGGAGCGCGTCCGCGATCAGCACAGCCTTCCCGAGGACCAGGGCCGCCAAAGTCACCGACAACGACGTGTTGACCGCGATCCCGGTTCCCTTGAGCATCAGGGCGCGGATCAGCACGACGATGTGGAGGGCGACGAAGAAGAAGATCGTCGGCGGGAGCACCGCTTCGATCTCCTCCTTTATTTTTGCGGATAACCGGCCGCTTCGATGAACCTCCTTCATCTGCGCCCCCTTCCCCCGCCGCCCACAGCGCGGCCCCCGCCGCCGCCACCGCGGTAGCCGCCGGCGCTGCGGGTGCCTTCGAAGCGTTGCTGGCCGAGGTTGCGGGAGGAGCGTTGTTGATCGAGCTGCGCGCGCTGCTCGCCCGAGAGTGACTGCCCCTGCCGCTGCGTGTCCTGCCAGCCGTCGTCGGTGTGTTTCTGCCAGTCGCCGTCGTCGGTGTGGCGGTAGACGGTGCCATCGTGGCCGGCGTAGACGTCGCCGTCCTTGTAGGCGACGCCGGAGTCGGTGCGCGTGTTGTACTTGAAGCCGCCCTTGTCGACGTCGACGTTGCCGTCGTAGACGTTGCCGCTGATCTGGCGTCCGCCGCCGGTGACGGTGCCGGTGCGCGGGTTGTAGGTGGCGCCGCCGCGCTTGAGGTCGATGTCGCCGTCGGCGCGATCGATGTAGTTGGAGTACCCGCCGACCGAGGCGCGCCCCGAGTACGGGTTGAATGTCGCCGCGCGTCCGGACGATGCGGACTTGCCCGTGTAGCCGTCGTACTCGTAGTGGCGGTTGGTGTAAGTCACGCCGCCGTGCCAGTTGCGATAGACGCTGGACGTGTTGATGTCGACGTGGCCGTATCCCCGGCACGGGCCCCAGTAGGGCTGGCACCACATGTCGCCGATGATCGCGCCGGCGGCGAAGCCGAAGGCGAACCCCGTCGCGAACCCGCCCGCGAAGCCGGCGCCGTACCCGTACGTCGGCGGATAGCCGACCCACACCGCGCCGACGTAGGCGGGGTAGTAGTAGCCCGTGCCGTAGACGACCACGCCGTCGCTCGACACGCACGTGCCCATGTAGCCCGGCGTGTACCCGACGTACACAACCTGGGGCGTCGACCCGTAGATCCGCACGTACGTCACGTAGTGGATCGGGCTGCTGACCGGGATCGTGTAGATGATCCCCGGCACGTTCGTCGCCACCATCCACGGCCCCGTCGGGTGCGACGCGAAGAACCACACGCCGTTGCTGACGCAGAAGTAGACCTTCTCCGCGTCGATGCGGATCACGGGCAGAGCGGTGTTGAGGGCGTACGACAACCCTTTGGCGCCGTCAATGTCGTGGAACTTCGGCGCGCCGTCGTAGGCGACGGCCAGGTGCGCGTCGGCGATGGTCACCGTCGCGGTCTGCGGGATCGAGTTGGCGATCACCGCCTCCTTCGCCTCCGCCGTGCCGGGCACGGAAACGAGCACGTTGGCCTTGGGACTGTCAGGCGGGATCTTCGCGAAATCGGGCGGCAGGTCCTTGCCCGCGACGTAAGCCCACGGCCCGTTCACCGACGGCGCCTTGAACCATCGACCGGAGATCAGCACGTAGGACTGCTGGCTCGCCGTATCCATGAACAGCGCGCTGTCGGTGTTCTTCGCGTTGAGCAGGTTCGTGCCGGCGATCGGGGTGTACTCGGGCTCGCCGCGCGTCTGGATGAGCTCCGCGGGCGTGGTGCTGACGTAGACGGTGGGAAGTTCCTTCGGCGCGGCTTCGGCGTTGGCGGGATCGAGCAGGTCGACCGCGTTCGCCTTGGCCAGCGACTGCTTCACCTGCTCGAACTGCGCCGGCACGCTGGCCGCGGGCTTCCACGGGCCGGTGGCGGCGCTGGACTCGACCCAGCGGTTCATCAGGTGCAGGTAGTACTTGTTCGCGTCGAAGAGGATCAGCGCGCGCGTGTTCACGATGCGCATGAGCTTCCCCGCCCCTTCGATGGCCCGCAGCGTCGGCTCGCCGTCGATCAGCACGAGCAGGGCGGGTGATTTCGAGAAGATGACCTTCGGCGGATCGTTCTTCACCGGCACAGCCGCCGCGGCGCGCTCCTGCTGTGACGCCGCGAGGTTGGCTTCGAGGTGATCCAGCGGGATCTCGCGCGTCGCGTCGCCGACGTGGCTGCGAATCATCGCCAGGTACTCGGGCTCGCGCTTCGCGTCCTGCGGGAACGAGAGCTTGGTGACCGCGACGTCTTCCAGGCTCACGATGCGGTTGGCCTTGTCGACCTCCGTCCGCGCCGCCAGCCAGACGACGCCGAACGACTGCTTCGGCTTCTCATCCTTCGCCCCCTGCCCCGCCGGCGCGCCCTGCCCGCCCTCCCCCTGCGCCACGGCGATGGCGGCGCGGGCCTCGAGCCGGTTGTCCGCCCACTTCTCGATCTGCGGCTGATAGACGACGAAGGTGACGTC
>JBAUGM010000550.1:0-11092 GCA_049679725.1 Tepidisphaeraceae bacterium | reverse complement strand
AGCAACGGCACGACGGCGAGCGCGATGAACAGAAGCAGGCAATCCCGCCGGACCCAGACCCGGAAGCGGCGGTCAGTGGGGTAGTGGACCGCGTTCTGTTTCGGACTCTCGAGCGCGGTAGCCATGCCCGCTCCTCAAGCTGATGGAACCTGGATGACCTCACGCCGCTGAACCAGTATTCTAGCCGCCAAGCGAGCCGGGCGGATGCCGGCATCGGAAATCCGAAATCCGAAGCCCGAAATCCGAATCAATGACCAATGACCAAATGATCACACGCGCAATCGCCGGCCGATTTGCGCATTCGTCATTCGGATTTGATTCGGGGATTCGGATTTCGTCATTCGAACTTTCGCGTCACGCCGCCCCCGACTAGGTGCTCTTGATCGATATCCAACTCCTCAGCCGCTCGGCGATCAGCTCAGCGCGTTTTTGATCGTCGCGGCCGTCCAGGATGCTCATGTCGGTTGGCTCGGCGCGCAGGTAGACGCCGGAGGTGCGCGCGTTCATGTTCGGGTCCCTGTCCGCACGGGTCGTCCAGTACCCCGATGCGCGGTCGGCCGACTCCAGCCGGATCTCTCCGGTCCCTTCCAACTGCGGCGCGTCCGGATGCAGCGGCCGTTCGCCCTTCCAGAAGTAGAGGATGCCCGAAGCGTCATCCCGCTCTTTCACCGCTTCGCTCCAGTACCTGGCCGACAGCGTGCCATCCTCCTGCCATGCACGGCCGGTCACCTCCAGCGCGCCGTTGCGGCCTCGCGAAACCTTCAGAAGACTCACGGCCGAAGGCTCCTTCTCACTGCGCTGCGTCAAGGAAAACTGCCACCACATGCCTTCGATGCGGGCGAGGCGGCCCTCGTTTTCGATCGCCTTGCACAGCTTCTCGCAGACGACTTTGATCACGGCGACGCTGGTCGATCCGTCGTAGCGTACGCACGTGAGTCCCAACAGATCGGTTGGAATCTTCGCGCCGCTGGCGTGCAGGATGAAGGTCCGGCGCATGCCGAGCACTCCACCGAACAGCCCGGCCTCGAAGACGACGTTATCCCGCGGCGATGCCTGACCCGGCGTCGGCGCAGGCTCTGCGGCCGGTGTGTTCGTCGTCCAGTCGTCCTGAGCGAACACGAATGCCGCGAAGTCCATTTCGCGCGTCAGCTCGAGGAGGCGTTCCAGCGTGGTGGTCCCGGGATTGAACGATGTCGTCCACGGTTCCACGTGCGCGACGTCTTCGAGGCCACGCGTCAGCGCCTGAAGCAGCTTGGCCTGCTTTCCCGACGATCCCAGAAAGATGCGGGGCTTTTCCATCGATTCCTCCAGATAGCAGATCGGCCGCGCCCGTGGCCGTTGCCGCTGCTCCCCAGTACGGCCGGCCGGACCTCAGAACGGCCACTTCCACCCCGCGACCTCCGGCTTGTCCGTGCCGTGCTCGTAGGCGTAGTTCTGGCACTCGATCCGCTGGTTGCGGAGTTTTTCCTTGACGTGGGCGCCGGCGACTTTCAGGCGGGCGACGCGATCGATCACGTCGATGGCCAGGCTGAAGCGGTCGATCTCGTTCTGGATCGCCAGCTCCAGCGGCGTGTTGATGTTGCCCTTCTCCTTGTAGCCGCGGACGTGGAAGTTCTCATGATTCCTCCGGCGGTAGGCGAGGCGGTGGATGAGCCAGGGGTAGCCGTGGAAGTTGAAGATGACCGGCTTGTCCTCAGTGAAGAGGCTGTCGAAGTCGTGGTCGCTCATGCCGTGGGGGTGTTCGCTGGGCGGCTGGAGCTTGAACAGGTCCACCACGTTGATGAAGCGGATCTTCAGATCGGGGAATTCCTGCCGAAGCATGGCGGTGGCGGCGAGGGCTTCCTTGGTGGGGATGTCGCCGGCGCAGGCCATCACGACGTCGGGTTCACTTCCCTGGTCGTTGCTGGCCTTGGACCAGATGCCCAGTCCCTTGGTGCAGTGGGCGATGGCGTTGTCCATGTCGAGATATTGGTGGTGCATCTGCTTGTCGCAGACGATGACGTTGATGTAGTTGGTGCTGCGCAGGCAGTGGTCGGCGACGGACAGCAGGGAGTTCACGTCCGGTGGCAGGTAGATGCGGGTGACGGAGGGGCTCTTGTTGCAGACCAGGTCGAGGAAGCCGGGGTCCTGATGGGTGAAGCCGTTGTGGTCCTGGCGCCAGACGGTCGAGGTGATGAGCAGGTTGAGCGAGGCGATGTCCGCCCGCCAGGATAGGTGGTTGCAGATGGCCAGCCACTTGGCGTGCTGGTTGAACATCGAGTCGATGACGTGGACGAAAGATTCGTAGGTGCTGAAGAAGCCGTGCCGGCCGGTGAGGAGGTAGCCTTCGAGCATCCCCTCCATGGTGTGCTCGCTGAGCATCTCGACGACGCGGCCGTCGGGGGCGAGCTCGCCGCCGTCGGCGTCTTCGGGAAAATACTCGGCGAGCCAGAGTTTCTTGCTGACTTCGTACACGGCGTTGAGCTTGTTCGAGGTGTTCTCGTCCGGGCCGAAGACGCGGAAGTTGGTCATGTTCTGCTTCATGACGTCGCGGAGAAGAGCGCCGAGGGGGCGCGTGTTCTCGGCTTCGACGTGGCCGGGCTTATCGACCTTGATGGCGTAGTCGCGGAAGTCGGGCATCCGCAGCGCCTTTTTCAGTCGCCCGCCGTTGGCGTGGGGGTTGGAGCCGATGCGGCGCTCGCCGGTGGGCATCAGCTCGCGCAGCTCCGGGATGAGCCGGCCGGCTTTGTCGAAGAGTTCCTGGGGCTTGTAGCTCCGCATCCACTCCTCCAGCACTTTCAGGTGCTTGGCGTTCTTGTGCACGTCCGCCATGGGGACCTGGTGCGATCGCCAGAAGCCTTCGACCTTGTGCCCGTCGATTTCGCCGGGTGCGGTCCAGCCCTTGGGCGTGCGCAGGACGATCATCGGCCAGCGCGGGCGGAACGCATCGCCGCTGGCGCGAGCCTTCTTCTGCGCCGAGCGGATCTCCTGCACGCACTGCTCCGACGTCGCCGCCATCGCCTGGTGCATGGTGTCCGGGTCGGACCCTTCCACGAAGTACGGCGTCCAGCCATAGCCCTTGAACAGGTTCTCGAGTTCCTCGTGGCTGATCCGCGCCAGCAGCGTCGGGTTGTTGATCTTGTAGCCGTTGAGGTGCAGGACCGGCAGGACCGCGCCGTCGCGGATCGGGTTGAGGAACTTGCTGATGTGCCACGACGTGGCCAGCGGCCCAGTCTCGGCTTCCCCGTCGCCGACGACGGCGGCCACGATCAAGTCGGGGTTGTCGAAGGCGGCGCCGCACGCGTGCGACAGGACGTAGCCCAACTCACCGCCTTCATGGATCGATCCGGGCGTCTCGGGCGTGCAGTGGCTGCCGACGCCGCCGGGGAAGGAGAACTGCTTGAAGAACTGCCGCAGCCCCTCCTCGTCCTCGCTGCACTCGGGGTACACCTCCGAGTAGCTCCCCTCCAGGTAGCACGGCGCGAGCACCCCGGGCGCGCCGTGTCCCGGCCCGGCCATGTAGACCACGTCGAGGTCGAGCTTCTTGATCAGCCGGCTCAGGTGCAGGTAGACGAACGCCAGGCCGGGGCTGGAGCCCCAATGCCCGAGCAAACGCGGTTTGATGTGCTCGACCTTCAGCGGCTTTCTCAGCAGCGGGTTGTCCTTCAGATAGATCATGCCGAGCATCAGGTAGTTGCACGCCCGCCAGCAGGCGTGGATCTTGCGCAGCTCCTCCCCTCCCAAGGGGGCGCCCGAGACGGTGAACCGCGCCTTGCCGAAGGCGCTCAGATTGGCTCCGTTACCGCTCGGTTGATCCATCTTGCCGCGTTTGGGTTCAGCGAGGCGCGTCATGAATGTTCTCCTTGTCGAGGGGCCGCGGTGTGCAGGGCCGCGGCGGAATAGGTTCTTCGGCGCTGGGCCTCTTGGCCCGGGCGAACGGCTGCTCAAGTCTTGCGAGGGTCCGCGTAGAACTTCCGAGTGCCGTCCCTCAGCTTCTCGCGGACCATGATGTCCTCGTTGTGCATCCAGCGGAACGTCTTTTCGTCGAGGTGAATCGGTCGCGAGTGCGTGGCCGTCGCGCGTCCACAGCGTGGGAAGGCAGCCCAGCTCCCGCAACCGCCGTTCGCACAGCGGCAGGGCAAAGGGGACCACCTCGCCCTGCCGAGTGCATTTTCCGCCAAGCTTCGCTCCCTCACTCGTCATACGGCCGAGGATCGCGTTCGGCAGCGGAGTAAGCGCTAAGCATCCGCGCGCTTGAACCCCGGCCGCTGGGACAGGGCGATCAAGCGTCCCCACCATCTCATCAACTGCACCGACGCGTACGCCAGTGGCAACAGCACGAGCAGCGCCATCGCCGGGATCGGTCCCACGAATCCCGCGACGAACGCGACGTCGTAGACGATCAGCCAGAGCAGCCCGTACAGCATCAGCGCCTGCCCCTCCTCGCGCGACACGGCCGTCGTCCGCCGCAGGTGCCACGCGAGCAGCACGAACGCGATCACGCACGCCAGCGGGATCAGCAGCGCCGGCTCGATGCGCAGGCTCGCCCACCACGGCTGATCCACCCGCATCCCGCGCCGCCACCAGACCAGCGCGATCGACAGCACGTCGACCGTGAGCAGCCCGCCCAACACGCCCCACCAATGCGCGCGCGTCAGCGGCGGGCGCTTCTCCTCCCACTGGTACGCGATCAGCGACAGCAGCGTCACGTGGTTCAGCAGCAACAGCGGGTGCCACAGCAGCGGCAACTGCGGCGCGGGGATCACCGCGTGGAAAAAGCGGATCAGCCCGAGCGTGAGCAGCCCCGGCGCGACGAGGTACTTGCCGGCCAGGTCATAGAAGGCGATGAGGATGCCCGTCCATGCGACGAGGAGGAGGCTCATGCCCGCCTCGCCGGTCCAGCGTGAGTAGACCGCCCCGCCGGCGAGCGCGAGCAGGCCGAGCAGGACGCAGATGACGTGGGCCGTGACGACGCCGATGCGCCCGCTGGGCAGCGGGCGGTGCGGCGCGAGCTGCCGGTCGCGACGGCGATCGATCAGGTCGTTGAGGCTCATCCCGAATCCGTACAGGCCGATCGAGATCAGCGCGACGACGATCACCCGCTCGGGCGGGAGCACGTCGCGCAGCGTCTGCCCGTCGCGCCGCTTCCACGCCGCCAGCAGCAGCAGGGCGGCGGTGCTGTTGGAGATGGCGGTGAAGACCAGCGCCATCCGCGTGAGCTGGAGGAGGGGGAAGACGCGATTGGAAAGAATGCCGGGCACGCGCGGAGCAGGGTAAGACGAACGAGGCGGTGCGGGAAGGGAGAGAGGATGACAAGGTGCAGGGGTGCTGGGGTGACAAGGTGAACGAAGCGACCATCGTGTCACCCCATCACCCCATCACCCCATCACCCCATCACCCCATCACCTTGTCATCCCAGCCCCGTCCCGTACCTTGACGCATGCAATGAGCAAGAACGCCCCCGCCTTCATCCCGTCCGATGTCCCCGCCGACGCGAAGGTGGCGATCGTGGCGGCGCGGTTCAACGCCCGGATCGTGGACGAGCTGCTGGCCGGGTGCCTGAGGCGACTGGGTGCGCTGGGGATCAACGAGTCGCGCATCGCGGTGCACCGTGTCCCCGGCGCGTTCGAATTGCCCGTCGCCGCCAAGGTGCTGGCGCAGACGCGCAAGTTCTCGGCGGTGATCTGCCTTGGCTGCGTGGTGCGCGGGGACACCCCGCACTTCGACTACGTCGCCGGGGAGGCCGCGCGCGGCATCCAGCGCGTCGCGATCGACGAATCCCTCCCCGTCATCTTCGGCGTCCTCACGACCAACACCGACGAACAAGCCCGCGCCCGCGCCGGCGGCTCGCACAGCCACGCCGGCGAGAACGCCGCGGAGGCGGCGCTGGAGATGATCGCGATGATTCACAAGCTACGGAAAAGCTAGGGAGCCACAGAGGACACAGAGCACACAGAGGACGGAGGAATCAAGGAGTTCAAGGCGAAAGGCGACCGCGAAGGGCGCGATGCCCGCGAAGCAAATCGCGAAGAAAAACCGGAAATGACTTCCCTTCGCGTCCTCCTTCGCGGACTTCGCGACCTTCGCGGTTTGCCTTGCCTCGTCCCAGCCCGTCCGCCGAAACCCTTCTCTGTGTCCTCTGTGTTCTCTGTGGTCCTCTTCATTTCTGTGCCGATTGCGTCGTCGCCGGTGGTCGCTTCGCCAGCTTCGCATCGAACCAGTCCGCGATCGTCGCCGTGTCCTTCTCGATCCCCGCCCAGCCGTGGTTGGCGCCGGGCTTGGTGATGAGCTTGGCGTCGACGCCCGCCTCCTCGAACTTCTTCATGATCCGCGTCGCCTGCTCATAGGGGACGAGGACGTCGGCGTCGCCGTGAATGATGAGCGTGGGCGGGTCCTTGGGATCGACGTGATAGAGCGGGGAGATCTGCGTCGAGATCTCGCGGACCTGCTTGTCGTCAACCGCGACGAACCGCTTCACCTTGTCATCAAAGACGCGGAAGTCGAAGGAGGCCTGGAACGGCAGGAGGATCCCACCCGCGCCGGCGGCCATCTTGCCCGGCTCGCCGTAGTTGAGGAAATCGGTCGGTGGGAAGAAACAGCCGACGGCCTGGACGTTCGAGGGAACTCGGTCGACAGGGTCGGGCGATTTGTCGTTCGGCGGGTTGGGGTACACGCCCTGCGTGACCGACAGGTGCCCGCCCGCGCTGCCGCCGTAGATGCCGATGCGTCCGGGGTCGATGCGGTACGTTTTGGCGCTGTGGCGGATGAAGCGAACGGCGCGGTTCAGGTCGCCGACCGCTTCGGGGATCGTGAACCGCGGCGCGCTGCCATGGCAAACAGCGAACACCGTGTACCCGCGGTCGAGCATCGGGCTCACGAACCAGGTCATCATGTTGCCATTGATCGCTTCCGGTGACGAGTACCATCCGCCGCTGACGACCAGGATCAGGCCGATGCCGTTGCGGTTCGCCTTGGGCGTGAACACGTCCATCGTCAGCGCCGTCCCCCACGAGCGCCCGTAGATGACGTTGGTCGCGCGGTCGAACGTTTCCGCCTGCGCTTGCGCCACGGCGACCTGGTTGCAGATCGAGGCGTGAACGAGGAGGGTGAGGAGGGATCGCAGGATCATGGTGGACTACTTCCTCAGGCCCATCAGGTGTTCCTGGATCGCCAGGTCCAGCGCCTCGTAATCGCGATTGGCGATGCACTGCTGTTCGACCTTCTTGTCGAACGTCCGCACCTTCTCGACCAGCGCCAGGAATACGCGCCGGCTGTTGGTCAGGTGCTTCGTCGCCACGTCCGCCTTCTGCGTGCGCATGGTTTTGACGTCCAGCCCGATGAAATACCCGGTGTCGGCGTACTTGCCTTCCTCGAGCACGCGCACCTGGTTGTACGCCTGGCGGAGGTTGTTGCTGCCGAAGCTCTTGTCCTGGTCGAACTTCAGGCCGTTCTGGTCGTTGAGGTGAACGCCCCAGAGCTTCCCGAGCGCCAACGCGAACGCCATCTCATCGGATGGGTCGAGCCCGACGAGCAGCGCGTGGGCCGTCTCGATCAACCCTCCGATGCGCGAGGGGTCCTTGCACTGGCTCGCGATCGCCAGCGCGTGGCCGATCGTCGGCAGGTAGTTGTGGTCCATCGGCTCGTTCGGCTTGGGTTCGATGGCGACGCGGACGGCCGGGTCGTGCTCCTGGAGGGCGCACAGCGCGTCGATGATGCGACGGTTCGCGTCGATCGCGTTCTTCGACTCGCGGATGTACGTGCCCTCGCGCGCGAGCCAGAGGACCATCATGTCGGTCCCCAGCGCCCGCCCGATGTCGGCGGTGCGCTTGAGGCGATCGATCGCCCACTTGCGCACGGCGGGGTCGTTGGCGGTGAATCCGCCGTCGATGCCCCTGGCGTCTTCCCACAGCCGCGGCGCGACGAACTCGGCGACGAGGCCCTCGTCCTTCAGCAACCCCGCCAGCGCTTTCGCGTCCTTCTCGACTTGCTGCGCGGACTTCGAATCCACGTCCGGCACCGCATCGTCGTCGTGCAACTGCACGCCTTCGAAGCCGAGCTTCTTGTACTCCTTCAGCTTCGCCGCGAACGCGATGGTGGGACGGACGGTGGGACCGAACGGATCGGACCCTTCGTGGATGTTCCAGGGTCCGAACGAGAAACGGTAATCGCGGGGCATAGCGGTGCTTTCCTGTGTGGACGACGGGAATCGGAACGCGGGGGAGGGTTGTATATCGCACCCGCAAGCCGATCAAGCGCGATGGGGAAAGACGTGCGATCCGAAGTGATTTCCGCTTGCGGCTTCGCGGGTCGACACGTATTCGTCCGCGAAGCCGCAAGCGGCGCAACGGGTATCAATCCCCCGTGTACTCACACCACGTCTTAGGCGTCTCCCACACCGTCACGCTTGCCAGCGTCGCGCCTTGCTCCTCGAATCGCGGCTCGAGGATCCCGTAGATCACCTTGGCGATGTTCTCCACGCTGGGCACGACGTCCCTGAACTCGGCGCACTCGACGTTGAGGTTCTTGTGATCGAAGCGGTCGATCACGTTCTTCGCGACGACGTGCTCCATCGCGGGCACGTCCATGAGCACGCCGTTGGCGTGCGGGACGCCGCGCAGGGTGACTTGCAATTCGTAGTTGTGCCCGTGCCCGTGGGGGTTGTTGCACTTGCCGAACGTGCGGGCGTTCTCCTCGTTGCTCAGGTGCGGGCTGTGCAGCCGGTGCGACGCGGCGAACTCGAATTTCTGGCTGAGGCGGACCATGGGAAACTCCGTTGCGCTGACGGTGAGGGCGAGGAACGGCGAGAGGTTCAATCGCAAATCGTGCAGGTGAACGTCGTCCGGCCAGCAGTAGCGCAGCTCTTCGAAGAGCCGCACCAGCAGCTTGCCGCCGCCGCCGAACTCCTTGCGGTGGATGGCGCGCGACACGAGCGGCACGCCGATGCTCCGGACGGCTTCATCGACCTGCTTGATGTTCAGGAGGTAACTGCTGCGACGCTCCAACTCGCCCGCGAGCGTGACGTCCAGCGAGAAGAAATACCCGAGCCCCGTCAGCGACGGATACCCGGCGTAACTGTTCGTCGGCGGCGACCCGATCTGATCGTCGGGCTCGTCGTTGATCGCGAAGCGCACTTCGCGGGTGAGGCGGAACATGCTCGCATTATACGAAATATGGACACCGTGATGTGGAACGAATTGCGACAACCGAGTCGCATCGATAAGGTCTACTCGATGCGAATTGCTCTCCTGTCTGCGCTATTGTCTATCTCGCATGTGACCTTTGCCCAAGCCGTCGAGGGCTCGGCGACACAACCGGCCGGCTCTAACGAATTCGCTTCTTTCGGCGTTGCAATCAAGCCACCTCCGGCGCCGTGGAAGCGAGTGTCGGAAGGGGGAACGGGGCACGTCGTGCGGTGGGCCCGATACGGCTCGCACGGAAAGCCCGACGCGATCATGACACTCGAGATGGAACCGCTCAAGCGGCGCACGATCGACCAATTCGTTTTGGAGATAAGCAAGCGATTAGAAGGCGCGCGTGTTGAGCCCACGAACGGCTTGACGATTGGCGGCGAGAAGGCGACGCGCATCAGCGGTGGCAAGCGCGGATTGACGCGAACGGAGGCGATTGCTGGGCAGCGGGGCGACTACGCGTATGTCGTCAGTGCCTTCGCGGACGCGCCAACTGAATTGCCTCGTAAAGAGATGGAGGCTGTCGCGCACGACTTGGAGTTCGTCGGGCTCGCCGAGCCTTGGGCGTACACCCGGTTGCGCGGCGAGAAGTTTCCGCTCTTCGATCGAATTCTTCTTGAACCGCTCGCGACAATGCGGCCAAACCCCACCCCTGCGCCAAAAGGTCAGATCAGCGTTAGCGCCTTTAACTTTCGCGCCGCGAAGCCGGACATCATTATGACCGTCGAACTGTTGCCAAACCCGAGCGGCGCGACGATGGCGGAGTTTCAGAAGCTGTTCCCCGGGAAGCTCAACCCGGATCAAACAGCCACGTGGGCGAAGATCGGTGATCTGCCCGCGTCGAGTTTGTCGAGTACGTTCGACTCCAAGACGCCGCAGGAAACGTTGAAGTCCCGCATGGGCATCGTCCTTCTGCCACCCAAGAACGATGTCTTGATGGTGTTTTTCAACTATCCCAACGACGATCCGAAAGCCATCGAGGCGTACGAGCGGGCGAGCGAAGCGGTCGTGCGTTCAATCGAACCGATCAAGAAGTGATTCTCGCTCTCTCTCGAGATGGACCGATAGGTACTACTCTTTCCTTCCCGCCTTGAACCGGGCGAGTTGTTCGTTCATGAACTTGTCGTTGGGGCGCTGAAGCAGCGCGCGGGTTTCCAGGCGGATGGCTTCGTCGGCGTTGCCATTGCGGAAGTTCGCGTCGGCGGCGGTGTCGAGGAAGGCGGCGGTGTCGGGGGCGATCTTGACCGCCTTCGTCGCCAGTTCCAGCGCCTCGGGCAGGCGCTCGCCGGTGCGGGAGAGGAGCCAGGCGAGGTTGTTCAGGGCCTCGGGGTCGTTCGGGTCGGCGTCGACCTTGGCGCGGAGCCGCGCGTAGACCATGTCGAAGAAGCTCTTTGACGTCTCGGCCTCGCCGAGGTCTTTCAGGAGGGGGACGAGGTCGATGGCGATGTCGGCGTCGTCTGGGGAAAGTTTTTTCAGCACGTCGAGGTGTTTGCGCACCTTCTTCTGATCGCCCGCCGCGCGGGCGGCGCGGAGGTAACGCCAGTGCATCTGCGCTTCGAGGTCGACGTCGAGCGGTTCGCCCGTGAGGTGGCGGGCGACGACGTTTCCGCCTCCGGGCGTCGCGTTGAGGCGCGCGAGGAACTCGGCGCGGAGGCGCAGGTGCTCCGCCGCCGCGAAGTCCTGGTCCAGCGCGCCGGCGATGCGCGACAGGTACATGCGCGCGTCGGGGATCAGCGAGATCTGGAGGAACGGCGCGTTGAGGGCCAAGCCGTCTCCTCCTCGCGCGAGGACGGGCGGCGGAACCTCGGCGACGACTCGGCTGAGTTCCTTCTCTGCCGCGGGCAACAGTTGACGGTAATAGAAGAATCGCCCGTTCGCGTAGCGCGTCTGGAGGGGCACCGCGCTGGCGGCGTGGGCCCACGTTG
>JBAUGM010000549.1:0-2915 GCA_049679725.1 Tepidisphaeraceae bacterium | reverse complement strand
GGCGAGACGCCCAAGCCACGGGTCGGCGGTCCCCGCGCACCTCCGACTGCCGCGCAAAATTTTTTCTCGGGCGCAGCGAACTCCCCCTTGACGGCCGCGTAAGACAATTCACAATTACGCGAGAAGGAAAGCCACCACGCCCCGCAATGGCGGGTGCCCCCGGCAGCGGGGCGCACTCCGTAGCGGGACGCGGTGGCTTTTTTCGTTGGTCCGTTTTGGACCGGCGCGCGGTAGAAGTGAGAGACAGAACCAAACGCAGGATGCGCCTGCTTACCTTTCGAAGGAGGCACCCGTGGCGAACGAAGCGAACCTCAACCTCAAGCCCCTCAAGGCAACCCACGCCCAGGACAAGCAGAAGTTCCTCAAGGGCGGCGTCGTGAAACACATCGACGTGACGAAGAATCCCGGGATCGTCCCGGTCGTCGAGGCCATGCAGCACATGGCCTTCAGCAGCCGCGACCTGCACCGCGCATCGGACATCTACGATCGCATGCTCAAGGACACCGAGTGCGGCGTGATCCTCACGCTCGCCGGCTCGCTCATCAGCGCCGGGCTCAAGAAGGTGTTCGTCGACATGATCAAGAGCAACATGGTCGACGCCATCGTCTCCACCGGCGCGAACATGGTCGACCAGGACTTCTTCGAAGCCCTCGGCTTCAAGCACTACATCGCCGGCGAGGAGCTCAAGAGCGGGCTCTACGACAACGAGCTGCGCGAGCACGCGCTGGACCGCATCTACGACACGCTGATCGACGAGGAAGAGCTGCGCGTCTGCGACGAGACGACGGGCAAGATCTTCGACGAGCTCGAGCCGCGCCCGTACAGCTCCCGCGAGCTGTTCCGCGCGTTCGGCGAATACCTCGACCGCACCGGCGGACCCAAGTGCGAGGATTCGATCATCTACGAGGCGTACAAGCGCGACGTCCCCATCTTCGCCCCGGCGTTCAACGACTGCTCGGCCGGCTTCGGCCTGGTGGCGATCGCCGCAGCGGCGGCGAAATCGGGGGGCGACCAGCCGCACATGACTTGGGACGGCGGCAAGGACTTCTACGAGCTCACCCAGCTCAAGATGAAGACGAAGGACACCGGCCTGTTCATGATCGGCGGCGGCGTGCCGAAGAATTTCACGCAGGACATCGTCGTCGCTGCCGAAGTGCTCGGCGTCGACGCGCCAATGCACAAGTACGCGGTGCAGGTGACCGTCGCCGACGTGCGCGACGGCGCCCTGTCCAGCTCGACGCTCAAGGAAGCCAGCAGTTGGGGCAAGGTGGAGACGGTGTACGAGCAGATGGTCTACAGCGAAGCGACGCTGGCCGTCCCGCTCATCGCCGGCTACTGCTACCACAAGGGCAGTTGGAAGAACCGCAAGGCCAAGCGCTGGAACCAGCTCCTGGAGCAGCCGGCGGCCGCGGGGGTCTAACGGCGGCGCGGCTTGGGCCGCGACGTCTTGCTCGACGCAGCAATCGAACCCGCGCGGGCAGCCCGCGCGGGTTTCTCCTTGCCTCCCAGGCTCGACAGGTACGCGATGACGGCGTCCAGGCGCTTCATCCGCTTGCGGAAAACCTCCGGCGCCCACTCGCAGTCGCCGCGTGCCTCGGCGGCGCGCTGAAGCGGGAGTTTGCGCGATCCATCCCTCGCGGTTGGGTCGAGCCCGAGTCGCTCGAGCCGCTGGATCGCTTTCAACGAACCGCAGGCCGCGGCGAAGCTCATCGGCGATCGCTTGCTCTCCACGCCGATCACGTTCAGGTCGGCGCCTGCGCGGTGCAGCGCGTCGATCGCCGCCACGATCCCCGGTTCCTCGGGAACCGCGCTGATGTCGCACAGGTGCGAGACGGCCGGCGGCGGGCTGTTCGGCTTCCGGTGCCCGTTGAGCTCCGCCCCCGCGGCCACGAGAAGGTCGAACACCTCCAGTGCCTGCGGCGGGCGCAACCCGCCCACGATCCATCGGATCGCGCTTCTGAGGTGGAACGGGTCGTGCGGGTTCGCACCGAGCCGCAACGCCTCGCGCACGCCGTCCGGTTCGCACTTGTGCACGGCGTCGGACAACAGCTTTTCGGCTTCCTCCTGCCGGCTGGTGGCGAGGACGATGATCGCCACGCGCTGCACGTTCTCCGGCGTGAGCACGTCGTCCTGGCCGCACTGGAGGTGAACCTTGCCGTTCGATTCCGATGCCCAGAAGCCGGGGACGAACGCGCCTTCGCCGCGCACGATCGCGTCGAGCAGCGCGTCCTCGTCCTCGCGGAACTGCTTCTTCCAGCCGGGCGGGTGCGCCTTGCTGTGGAAGAAGAACTCGTCGCCGGCCTCGAAGTTCACGACGAGTTCGCCGCCGTCGAACACCTTCGCGTACGTCGTGCCCGAAACCTTTCCGTAGCCGACCTGCATCGCGCGAAGCTTCGTTTGTTTCGCCATCGCTTCGGCGGTGTCGTCACCGGCGCCGATCATGCCGGCGAGGAGCCATGCATGCCCGCGAAGCTGGACGAGGACGAGCCGTTTCGACCGCTTCGGCGCCACGAGCTTGCCCGCCAGCGCTTGCTTCGTCACCTCGTCGCTCGCGCGGACGGTCGCGCCGGTCCGCTTCAAAGCCGCCACCCACTGGTCGACGTCGCCGTGGAGCAGGACGTTGTCCCAACTGCCGGTGAGGTCCGGATCGACGCCACGTCGCTTCGCGACGGGGTCGGCCGCTGCTTTCTTCGCCATTCGCTTCACCCTGCCTGGAGAAAGCGGGATCATCTCGCGTCGGCGAATACCGTCGCGTCCGCTCTTGTGTCACACTGTAATCATGAAGGCGTTGCTTCCCCAGTGGTCTGGCCGCAGGCCGGTGATCGGCATGGTTCACCTGCTGCCGCTCCCCGGCTCGCCGCGCTACGGCGGCGATCTGCGCCGCGTGCGCGATGCCGCACTGCGCGACGCCGAGG
>JBAUGM010000548.1:0-3193 GCA_049679725.1 Tepidisphaeraceae bacterium | reverse complement strand
CACCCGGCGACACCTGCGGGGCAACCGCAGCCGCCAAGGCGTCGATCCGCTCCACGAGCCGCGCGTACTCGATCGTGCGCGCGCCGTCGGCCGAGACGTACGCGGGTCGGCGCAGGTCGACCTCCGCATGATGCCGGACGCGACGAAGTAGCTCGAGCGAGGTCATGTCTCTATTAGAACACCGTCACAGGTGACGCGTGGCGTCCTGCATTGACATCCTGAGGTACCCCGAAGGATCTAGCCACGAGCGGAAAGGCCCTTACGTTCGAGCTAGATCCTTCGGAGTACCTCAGGATGACAAACTGACAGCCGCTACGTTCACGGTGAAACGCTCTAGGCCGCGCGTTCGGCGGCGGCGGCGGCGGCCGACGTCGCCGGTGAAAACTGCGGCAGCTCGACCGGCTTCTCTTCCACCAGCTTGCACTTACGCCGCCGCGGGCACAGCGCGACGTAGTGTTGCAACCAGACGCACAGCTCGAACAAGTACAGCCGCCACCGCAACGCCCAGACCGGCTTGGGGAACACGTTCCCCGCCAGAATCGAGATGATCGCCTTGTGCACCTGTTGCGGCCCCTGGCCCTGCATGAACAGCTCGCGGAACGGGTGCTTGTAATACCCGCGGATCAACTGCCAGAAGATCGACGTGCTGCCCGTGACGAACTTGATGTAGCTCGCCCGCGCCCGCGCGGGCGGTAGCTCGCCCTTGAGCATACGGATCGCCAGCTTCGCTGCCTCGGTGCCGCCGACCATCGCGAGCGTCACACCGGTGGAGAAGATCGGGTCGAGGAAGCACCCCGCGTCGCCGATCAGGAAATACCCGGGGCCCGCGTTCGGCGAGCAGGTGTAGCTGAAGTCCGCGAGCACGCGGTTCGTCGATTCCCCCACCGCATCCCGCATCCGGTGACGCACGACGGGGCACCGCGCCACCGCCCACTGCAAAAGCCGCTCGGGCGCAACGTCGAGCTGCTTCGTGAAACTGGGCCGGGTGACGAAGCCGACGCTCGTCTTCGTCTCGTCCAGCCCGATGAGCCAGAACCACCCCTCGTCACACATGATGATCGTCGGATGCCCCGTGGCCGTCCCGGGGAGGCGTTCGACGTGCTCGAAATGCTGGAAGTATGCGACCTTCTGCAACTCCGGATCGTCGAACGTCCGACGGTTGCCCAGATGCCGGCCGACGACGGTGCCGTGGCCCGATGCGTCCATCAGCAAGCGGCCGCTGATCGTGCGGTCGGCCGTCGCGACTTCGACGCGTCCGTCTTCCAGCCGCTCGATCGCCTTGACCGGCGTGTCCTCGTGCACCTCGGCGCCGGCCAGGCGAGCCTGATCGATCAGCATCTTGTCCAAGTAAGCTCGCTCGATATTGAACACGGGCTGTCCGGGCACCAGCCCGTCGCTGAACAGGAACTTCATCGTGGTGTGATCGTTGCCCATGCCGAACTCCGCGCCGTACTTCGGCACGTGCGGCAACTTGCGGAGCTCGTCCACGAGGCCGAGCTCGCGAAGCAGGTCCATGTTCCGCGGCAAGATCGACTCGCCGATGTGAAACCGCGGGTGGCGATCCTTCTCGAGCACGCAGACCTTCAGGCCTGCACGGGCCAGGACCAGCGCCGCCGTTGCCCCGCCGGGGCCGCCGCCGATGACGATGGCGTCGTACGAATTGGACGAATGGGGTGCGCTGTGCATGAGTCGTTACGGATGGAGCGAGGCGATGCCCTCTATTTCCACGAGCAGGTCGGTGCGACACAGGTCCGCGCGGATGAACTCGAGGCTGGCGCCGGCGTGGAACGCTTCGCGACAGGAGGCCGCGACACGCTCGGCGCCGGCGCCGCGCGCGATGTAGACGCGGACGTGCTCGAGTCGGTCGAGCGGATCATCCTGCGGGGACGCGCCGCGCCAGCCGGCCTCGCGGACGAGGATGCGGATGTTCTGGAGCGTCATGGCGAGTTGGGCGTCCGCGTCGCCGACGTGACGGCTCTCCTCGCCCGTAATGGCCGCCGTGCCGGCGATCAGCAGCGATCGCCGGGGCCGCTCGACGCGCGTCGCCCGGGCAAAGCACGGCGGCATCGGTCCGAAGCGCCGCGAGTAGCGGAAGGCCGGAATCTGCTGCGGATTGTCGACGGGCGTGCCGGGCTCGGCCTGTGCGAGCGCGTGGATGACCAGATCGTCCCCATCGTGCCCCACGCCCGACGCCGCCGCCGCGCACTGCGGGATCCGCGCCGCCCCGCCGAACCACTCGCAAACGGCCGCGAATCGGCCGGCGTTGAAAAGCATGTAGCGGTCACACTCGTCATCCATTCGGTCGTGAATGCCCGGAATGTGGTTCCACACGCGAACCACGTGCGCGAACGGAGTCGCGTCCAGCGCTTCGCGAATCCGCCGATACGCGTCAGCGGTCTGCTGGCGGAAGGACTCACCGTCGAGGCCGCGGGCGCCGGGAACCGTCATCGTCACGACCGCCGCGTCGTTCTTCGTCGCCCACGCGCGGGCCCACGCGGGCGCCGCAAGCGCAAGGTCCGCCGGCACCATCGGTTGGCGGCGAGGAGTTGGCGCAATCAGCTTCGTCATGACCCTGTCTGTCCGAGCGTTTTCCGTCCGTGCGTATATCACTCGCTTAGCGCGGCGATGGCAAGGGATTCGATCTGACTCCCTCTCTCAGGGCGATCGCATGTGGACACTCCAGTAGGGGCGCACCTTGTCTTCGCCCGCATTTCGGATGCGCAGCAAAGGGCGAACGCAAGGTTCGCCCCTACAGAAGAGCGGACATGCGATTGCTCTGCTCCCTCTCCCCGGAGTATCGGGGAGAGGGAGAAACACACCCGAACGGGACGGCGAGGCTCCTGCCGAGCCGTCTTCGCAACTAATCCCGGCTCGGCGCCCTCCCGCTCCGCTCCATCATCGCAAGGTTTGCCGAAGCCGCGCCCCCGTTCCAGTCGGTGCAGAGCGACGTGAATCGGTCGACCACTTCCCCCCGCCGTGCCCACCGGAACGTCGCGTCCGCCGACGCCGGCGGCTCGCGAAGGGTGGGTAGCTCGCCCGTCACCAGCGTGGCGGCGATCGCGAGCAGCGGCGACGCGCTGAAGGCCTCGCCGCACGCGTCGTAGGCGCTGCCCACCGACGTGTGCGCCGCACGCCGCGACAGCGCGATCATCTCGACGCGATCGATCCACGTGCCGTTCGCGGAGGACAGCGC
>JBAUGM010000547.1:0-5268 GCA_049679725.1 Tepidisphaeraceae bacterium | reverse complement strand
GTCCTGGAGCGGCATCACGCTCGACTGGGCGGACAACGCCGAATCCGATCTCGCCGGATACAACATCTACCGCGCCACGTCGGCGGGCGGCACGTACGTCCTGGTCAACACCGGCGGCCTCCTCTCGGGCAGCAACTTCATCGACACCAACGCCCCCGCCGGCGCGAGCTTCTACCGCGTCACCGCCGTCAACGGTTCCGCCATGGAATCGGCCGTCTCCGCGACGGTCAACGCCGTCCGCCAAAAGCCGTTCAACGGCAATCCCTTCGCGATCGGCAACACGCCGATCACCATCCAGGCCGAGGACTTCGACCTGGGCGGCCAGGGCATCGCCTACAACGACACCAGCGCCAACAACATCGGCGGGGCGTACCGCCCGAGCGAAGCGGTGGACATCAAGCCCATCGCCGGCGCGAGCGGCCAGTACCGCATCAGCGACGCGATCACCGGCGAGTGGCTGGAGTACACCACCAACGTCTCGGCCAGCGGCACGTACCTGATGGAGTTCCGCGTCGGCAACCGCGACCCCGGCTCGACCTTCCACGTCGAGATCAACGGCGTGAACGTCACCGGCACGATGACCGTCCCGGACACCGACAGCTTCGACGTCTTCACGACGATCTCGAAGACCCTCAACCTGACGGCCGGCGAGAACGTCCTGCGCTTCGTGTTCGACAGCCCCGCCAGCAGCGGGTACGGCGCGGCGTTCGACTGGATCAAGGTCACGCAGCAGGTCGCCGCGCCCGAAGCGCCGGCCGGACTGACCGCCAGCGGCTCGACCAACGGCATCCACCTGGATTGGGTCAACAACACCGAGTCCGACCTCGCCGGCTACTACGTCTACCGCAGCAGCACGGCCGGCGGCACGTACACGAAGATCAGCGGCGCTTCGCCGCTATTGAGCAGCAGCTTTCTCGACACGACGGCGCCATCGGGCCAAGTGAGCCACTACCGCGTGACGGCCGTCAACGCGGCGACCATCGAATCGGCGCCGGCGTCGGTCAATGCGCTGCGCCCGTCCGGCGACACGACCGCGCCCGGCGTCCCGCAGAACCTCCTCGCCACCGGCAGCGTGGCCAACATCGCGCTCGACTGGACCAACAACGCCGACAGCGACCTCGCCGGCTACAACGTCTACTACAGCGAAACGCTCAACGGCACGTACGCGAAGCTGAACGGGGCAAACTTCGTGACCAGCTCGTCCTACGTCGATGCGAGCGTCGCCCCCGGCGCCACGCGGTACTACAAGATCACCGCGGTGGACACGAACGGAAACGAGTCCGCCCAATCGGCGCCCGCCAGCGCGACGCGCTCCGGCTCGTCCAGCACGCTCACCCTCGGCGCCGCCGAAGACGCCACCGTCCGCGGCGGAACCAACGGGACCATCAACTACGGCGCTGCGACGTCGCTGGAAGTGAAGGAAGCCGACGCCGACCGCGACCGCCGGGCGTACATGAAGTTCGACCTGACCGGTGTCACGAGCGTGACCAGCGCGGTCGTCCGCCTCTTCGGCTATCTCGCCGACGGCACCTCGCCCTCGGCGGTCAGCCTCAACGGTGTCGCCAGCGACGCGTGGAGCGAAGGCTCAATCACCTTCAACAACTCCCCCGCAGTCGGCGCAGTTCTGGCGACGCAGACGATCACCGGCGCCAACCCGGGCGCCGCCGCGTGGTATGAGTTCGACGTGACGGCCTACCTCCAGGCCGCCATCGCCGCGGGCAAGACGCAGGTGACGATCGCCATCACCACCGCCGCCGGCACCCGCGTCAGCTTCAACAGCGCAGAGGCCGCGAGCAACACGCCGGCGATGGTGATCACGACATAACGGCGCGCGTTGTCGGACCGAACTTCGCCGATATACTGGGTGTCGAGATGTCTTCAGCGACAATCGTCAAAGAGCACCGCGCTGCTGCCAGGCAGCAGCGGAAGAAGCTGGCCAAGCCGAGCGAGGCCCGCAAGTTCCTGGTCCGCGCCGGCATTCTGGCCAAGAACGGCCGGCGACTGGCCAAGCGATACCGCTGACACCCGTGTACGCAGTCCTCCCCTCCTACGCCTTAGGCTTTCATGGCTGCGATGTCGTTCTGGCAGAGCGCGTCTTCGCCGGCAAAGCACATCTGAATCGCAGCAAGAATGACTTCGATTGGCTCGGCGAGGGGATCTATTTCTGGGAGAACAGTCCGGCCCGCGCGTTTCAGTATGCGACGGAATTGAAGGAGAACCCTCGGCGCAAGGGACCGAGGGTCAAAACGCCCGCGGTCGTCGGCGCAGTCATCGAACTCGGCTATTGCTTGAACCTCCTCGACGCCGAGTTCCTGGACCTGCTGCGGGAGTCTCATGACGATCTAAAGGCGTTGCACGATACGATCGAGGTGCCGCTCCCGAAGAACAAGAGGATTGGCGACGATCTACCGCTGCGTCGCCTCGACTGCGCCGTAATCAACTTCATGCACCAGACTCGCCAGGAGCGCGGCTTGGCGCCTTTCGACACCGTTCGCGCCGCCTTCGCCGAAGGCGGCGCGCTCTTTCCCGATAGCGGCATCACCGCCAAGCATCACATCCAGCTTTGCGTCCGCCGTCGGAGTTGCATCAAGGGGTACTTCCGGCCCATGAGCGAAGCGAAACTACCGCTCGATTAACGCCTTTCTTATTCCTATCGGCCTCCTAGTCATGCCGGTTGCGGCTCGTCGTCGGGAAGCGACCGTGATATAATCTCGTCATGACGGTTCAAACCTTCCGCGAGATGCTCAGTCGCCGGCCGTTTCAGCCGGTCAAGCTCACGCTTTCCAGCGGAAGCTCGTACGAGATCCGCCACCCGGAGACGGCGATGCTCACTCGAACCAGTCTCCTGATCGGCACGGACATCGCCGAAGACAGTGTGCCCGCCGAGTTCAAGATCATCTCGCTGCTCCACGTTACGGCGATGGAGCCACTGACCTCTCAAGCGGCGTAGCCTCTCGTGACGATCGCCCTCGAACCGTTCTCGCTCGCACTTCAACCGGCATCTTTGCCCAAGGGCGACGTCGAGGCGCTCTACGTCCACGTCCCCTTCTGCTTCCACAAGTGCCACTATTGCGACTTCTACAGCATCACCCGGCAGACGCCGGAGCGGATGGACCGTTTCGTCGATCTCGTCCTGCGCGAGGCGGAACGATGGACGGAAGGAGCGGACGGCCCGACCGTTCGCCCGCGGACGATCTTCTTTGGCGGCGGGACGCCGACGCTGCTCCCGCCGGACCAGATGCGGCGGCTCATCGTCGGGCTGCGCGCGCGGTTCGATTTCTCGCAACTCGATGAGTTCACCGTCGAAGCCAACCCTGCCACGCTATCGGACGAGCACGCGGCGGTCCTGCGCGAGGCCGGCGTCGATCGGCTGAGCTTCGGGGCGCAGAGCTTCGATCGGGCGGAACTGGCGGCGCTGGAGCGACATCACGATCCCGATGACGTCCCGCGCAGCCTGGCGATCGCCCGCGCCGCGAGGTTCACGCGGCTGAACCTCGATCTCATCTTCGCCATTCCCGGGCAGACGCTCGAGCGGTGGTCGGTGTCACTCGAACGGGCGATCGCCCTCGGCACGCCGCACCTTTCGTGCTACGGCCTCACGTACGAGCCGAACACGCCGATCGCGGTCAAGAAGCGGCTGGGGACGATGATCCCGGTCGAGGAGTCGCTGGAACTGGACATGCTCCGCTACACGCGCCGCCGCCTCGCGCAAGTGAATCGCCCGGCGTACGAGGTCAGCAACTACGCGACGGCCGGCGAAGCGTGCCGGCACAACCTCGTTTATTGGACCGGCGGCAACTACATCGGCCTCGGGCCGTCGGCGGCGTCGCACGTGAGCGGCCGGCGGTGGAAGAACCGCCCGCACCTGGGCGAGTGGGAGAACGCGATCGAATCGGATCGGTTGCCCGCGGCCGACGTCGAGCAGCTCACGCCCGACCAGCGCGCCGGCGAACTCGCGATGCTGCTCCTGCGACTGACCGATGGGTTAAACTTTGACGCCTTTGCCGCTCGCGCCGGTCGTGACGCCCGGGCGCTTTTCGCGCGGCAGCTCGATCAGCTCGCGCCGACGGGCCTGATAACCATCGACGATCACGGATTCCGCCTCACGGATCGCGGCCTGGGCGTCGCCGACGCGGTCGCCGCGGAATTTCTCGCGCCTACCGCCTAACACCCAGCGGTCATTTTTCCGGCACCTCCCACCTAAACGGCCCCACCCGCGCCGTCGATAACGACCACATGGACCGGCCGTGCTGCGCTCCCCTCAATGTCGCCGTCAACCGTGCATCGCGCGGCGATCATCGGGACGGCGCAGCCTTCGCGGTCCCCCCGGTTTGACCGCCTGCGCGGCGAATCGTACGTCCTGATGGCCCCCGGCTTTCGATGTCGGGGACCGTCTGAGGGCAAGGTGGCTTCGGCCATGAGTTTCGGCCGAACGGAGAAACGGTAATGCTTGGTTTCGTACAAAACTGGCTCGCACCGAAGGTCAACCCCATCGGGGTGGATTTCGGCAGCGACTGCCTGCGGATGGCGCAGGTGCAGTGGACCGGCAGCGATCACAAGCTCGTCGCCGCCGCCAGCGCCGACGTGCCCTCGCACCTGCGGATCGATCCGGTCGCGCGGTTGCACTACTTCATCGAGACGACGCGCGACCTCCTCGCGCAGGGCAACTTCAAGGGACGAGCGGCGGTGCTCGGGCTTCCCGCGGCGTGGATGCACATCCAGCACATACGCATGCCCAAGCTCGACGAAGCGGCACTGACCAAGGCGCTTCCGTGGGAAGCCCGCGGCAAGCTGCCCATCGACCCCACGCAGGCGCTGCTCCGCCACCTCGTCGCCGGCGACGTCTACCAGGATCAAGACCCCAAGATGGAAGTGATCGTCATGGCGGCCAAGCGCGAGCTGGTGAACCAGTTCCTCGCGTCGGCGGCCAAGGCGAAGCTCGACGTCGTCGGGATGAACATCGAGCCCAAGGCGCTGCTGGACTGTTTCACGTTCGTCCACCGCCGCAAGGGCGACGCGGACGTCACGCAGATGTTCGTGGACATCGGATGCGGCTCGACCCGGGCGATGATCACCTGCGGCGCGCAGATCCTGTTCGCGCGTTCCATCCCGGTGGGCGGCGATCATTTCAACCGCGCCGTGTCCCAGGCGCTGAAGATCACCGCCGACGACGCCCGCCTCCTGCGGATCAAGCTGTGCCACCAGCAGCCCATGTTCGACGGCCCGCGCGAGCGCCGCGAGATCCCCGCGGAGGCGGACATGGCGCCG
>JBAUGM010000546.1:0-5880 GCA_049679725.1 Tepidisphaeraceae bacterium | reverse complement strand
GGCCAACTGCATCTTCACCTTCGGCGGGGTCGAGGCTCAGATCTCGGGAGAAGGCCGGCTGTATGTGGACGAAGGGCGTGGCGTGACGGGCCGCGCAAAAGAGAACGAAGCTCAGTATTTCAACGTCGTCGTAACTGGCGACAACAATCAGGTTGTCACTGCCAGTCCCCAGAGCATTGTCAGCAACGACGTGCCAGTAGAGACGTTGCGCCAGCCCGCTTTCGCCGTCCTGCGCGAGATGCGGCACGTAATCGACGGAAGCTCACAGCTATCGAACTCGCAGAAGATCGAGGCGAACACGTACGTGAATCTGATCGAGCTGCAATTGAAGAAGCCTGATCCGGACCGGCGTGTCATCGCAGCCGTTCTTGATCCGCTTGGCAAAGTTGCAGCATTGGCAAGTCACGTCGCGAACCTCATCAAGTTCTTTAACGGTTAATTCGGCGGCTCAACGTCACTACCGGACGCCCTCGCCGACGTCGTGAGCGAGTGACTCCGCGACCGTCGCGTGCATCGGAAAGATCAGGTCCAGCTTCGCCCGCCGCAGCGTCAGGTCGATCAGCGGCGACGCCCCCGCGATGCGGACGGTCCCGCCGTGCGCGACGATCCCGCGGCGCAGCGCCACGAGGCTGCCGATGCACAGGCTGGCGATCAGCGTCGTCTGCGACAGGTCGAGCACGACCAGCCGCGGCCGCATCGCGCTGAGCCGCAGCACGGCCGCGTCGAGCGCATCGGCGTTCGCCGCGCCGGCGTCGCTCTTGAGCGCCACGATCACGGCATCATCGGTCTGCGCGGCTTGAACGTCCAAGGCGGGCAAGGTGCGATCTCGTCCAATCCACATGTTGCCCGCGTTCCCTTTTCCCCGGCCGAAGGCTACAGCCGGGGCACGCGATCCCCAAGGAGAATCGCGTTTGCGTCGCCCAAGGGGCGAAAGTTAGCGCGGCCTTCACATCATCCGCTTCGGGAAAGTCCTGCCCGCTCACCACTACCCCAGCGTGGCAATCGCCTTCCCGAAGTGCTCGATCGCCGTCATGTGGGCCTCGCGCTTCTCCGGCAGCGTCGGCCACCACGATGCGAGCAGGAATCCCTTGAGCCGCTCGGGCTTGATGTGCTTGCGGCAGAATTCCACCGTGCCGTGAATGTTGTCGGTGCTCTCCCAGTTGCTCAGCGTCGGCACCTGGTCGAAGGCATGATCCTCCAGCTCGCGATAGGCCGACACCGCACGCGGCGCATCGCCGCCGAAGTTCCTGCCGTAGTACCAGTTGCTCTGTAGCACCTTCTTGGGCATCCGCTCCCAGAACAGGTCGGGATGGTCCCAGAGGTAATCCGACCAGATCCACCCGCGGCTCCCCTTCGCTTCCACCTGCTTGAGCAGGAACTCGAAGTCACGCCACCACAGGCCGTGCTGGCGGATGACGGCGTACTCGTAGGTCCGCTGGTGCGGCTCGGTTTCCTCGTCCATCCCCAGGTGAAACAGGCGCGGCTTGTCGAACAGGTCGATCGTCTCGGCGATGACGTCCGCACAGACCTGGTAATATTTCGGCGACGAGACCATCCGCGCGTATGGCCCCAGCCACTGGTCGTGACAGGTGGAGAAGTTCAGCTTGGGGATCGGCTCCAGGCCCATGTCGCGGCACCGGGCCAGCTCCGCGCGGAGCTTGTCGCGCGACCACGCCCCCTTCACCGCGATCTCCGGGTGCGACGCGAAGGCGACGCCGTCGCCGACGTCGATCACGACCATGTTCAGCCCCGCCTTCTTCATCGCCGCCAGCAACTCGACCCAGAGCGGCTCGTCGAAGCGCAGGTACGGCTTGGCCGGGTTGAACGTGCCCTTCAGCGCGGGATCATCCCAGTCGGCCCACATGTTGTAGGAGAGGTGGACAAGGTTGGCGAAGATCATCGATCTCCCTTCTACAAACTAGTGATTAACCTGACCGCCTGCCCATCCTATCATGCCCGGGCCGACGCACATTAACGCCGGCATCCGCCTCGAAAGTGTCCGTTCACCCACGCGCCACATGGACCCGCCCCGCGATGATGAGCCAGCGCCGAAGGACAGTCCGGCGGCGCTGGGCTATTACCGGCCGATCCGCGCCCCATCGGAAGACTGGCTCGGCCGGGCGATGCCGATCGTGCTGTCGATCGTCGCGGCCTCGGCGCTGGCGGTGTCGATCTTCGCCACGTCCGCCCTCTCGATCATCCTCATGCTCTACCTCGCCAGCGTCGGCCTGCTCCTCGCCTTCGACGGCGTCCGCCGGCCCGGGCGGGGATGGGTGGTCAGCCTGATCGGCCTGATCCTCAACGGCCTGCTGTTCGCGCTGCTCCTCGCGTCGCTGGCGTGGGTGATGTAGGGCCTCATTTACAGCCGCTACGCTATGTCATCCTGAGGTACTCCGAAGGATCTAGCTACGAGCGAACGGACCCTCCGTCCTCGGCTAGATCCTTCGGAGTACCTCAGGATGACAAGGCACTCGCGTTCGCGCGGACGCGGAAACCGTCACCACCTCACCAGCACCGCCGTCGCGTCGTCCTGGAAGCTGGTGGTGCCGGCGTGCTTCACCACGGCGTCGAAGAGGGCGGTGACGGGATCCTGGCCGGGCGGCGTCGAAGACAAAACATTCTCCACGCCCGCGACGTTGAAGTGCTCGTTGGTCGTCGAGCCGTCCGCGCCGGCGACGAGGCCGTACTGCTCGACGATGCCGTCGCTGATGACCATCGCGCGGCCGCCAGGCTGGAGGGGTTTGGTGATGGGCTTGTAGTCCGCGTCGGCGAAGAGGCCGATGGGCAAGCCGTCGCCTTCGTCGAGCATCGTGAAGGTGCCGGCGGGGTTGATCATCATCGCGTAGCCGTGGCCGGCGTCGACGTAGCTGAGCGTCTTCGCTTCCGCATCGAACACGCCCACCCAGAGCGTGACGAACTTCTCATCCGACCGGCGCGGGTTGACGAACTGGTTCAGGTCGTTCACCGCCCGCGCGGGCTCGGCGTGCTCCTGCAGCGCCGCGTGGAGGAACCCCTGCGCCGCCGTCATCAGCACTGACGCGGCGATGCCGTGGCCGGTGACGTCGCCCAGCGCCACCGCGAGCTTCGTGTCGGACAGCTTGATGAGGTCGAAGAAGTCCCCGCCGACGTATGCGCCGGGGCGGCTCTCGCCGGTGATCGTGAATCCGGCGATCGCGTTCTCGCGCTTGGGGAGGATCCACCGCTGCGCCGCCGCGGCGGCGGAGAGCTCGGACTCGATCTTCACCTGCCGCCGCTCGATGTCGATCCGCTT
Source organism: Tepidisphaeraceae bacterium (assembly GCA_049679725.1). Taxonomy (GTDB): domain Bacteria; phylum Planctomycetota; class Phycisphaerae; order Tepidisphaerales; family Tepidisphaeraceae; genus DASYWJ01. Next base: position 2,609 of record JBAUGM010000546.1, on the reverse strand, counting down.
GAGGTTCGACAGCGCCAGGCTCGCCATGCGCCCCAGCGCCGTGCAGAACGCCGCGGCGTTGGGCCGGAGCCTTCGGTGACCGACGCGGCCGCTCTGGCTGCGCGTGTCGAGGTACAGGTACGCCGCCACCGTCTGACCCAGCATCAACGGGACGCACAGGGCGGTGTCGATCTTCATCTGCACGATGCTGGACGAGACGTTCGCCTCGTCGCGCTGACCCGACAGCTCGGCGACGACGCCCGCTGACGCCGTCGCCAGCAACGAACGGCTGAAGATCGCGCCGCTGTCGTCAGGGTTGTCGCGCCGGGCAGCGATGACGTCGACCGTTCCGGCGGCATCGAGCGGGCGCAGCAGCGCGGCGTTGGGCATGCCCGTCCCGCGCACGGCGGCATCGAGCACGAGCTCGCCCAGCGCCTTCTCATCCAGCGCGGAGTGAACGGCGGCGGCACTCTCGAGCAGCAGCGTCAGCATATCTTCCGCCAGCGGCTGACCCGTCTCCGGCCCGATCGCGCGGACCATCGTCTGCATCTGCTCGGCGTCGTCGCTGGTGCGCAGGCCGCGGCGGACGGCGCCCTTCGTGCTGAAGCTGAACGTCCACGGCGTGATGCGGATGAAGTCGCCCTCGCTCAGCGGCATCTCCGGCCCCGGCTCGACTTTCACGCCGTTGAGGAACGTGCCCCAGCGGCTCTTCAGGTCGGCGAGGCGCCACGTGCCGGCGTTGAACGACAGCCGCGCGTGCTGCCGGGAGACTTTTTCGGCGTCGGCGGGGAGGCGCACGTCGCAGGCCTCGTGCCGCCCGAGCGTCACGCCACCCGGCTTGCCGGGCAGTTCCACGGGCGACAGCGCCGGCCCCGACAGCGGCACGAGCCACGCGCTGGCCGGCTGGGCGGCGTCGGATGGGCGGGCGGAAGCGACGGACATGAGTGGTCAGGATAACGAGGGCGGAGGAAGGGCCGCAAGCATTACTCGATGAATGCGGGGAGCATCGCACGTCATTCCGAGTCCTCACGTGGCTGCGCCACACCCTCAGCGGATGAAAAGAACGGCAACCGCGAAGGGCGCGAAGGGAGAAGCGCGAAGAACCGAATCTGAACTTCTTCGCGCGCCTTGCTTCGCGCATTCGCGTCCTTCGCGGTTGCCTTCACCTTTTTCTGAGAGCAGGGAGCCTAAGCGACCGAGGAATCTCGGGTGCGCGAACCTTCTCGGTCCCGAGATCCCTTCGGTCGTGTGGGCTTCCTCGGGATGCCGTAGAGGTGGTCGCACGGTTGGCGGCAACATCGTACGCGAGGCTCTGCACTTCGCCGGGCGAGCGGACGACGGTCACGTTCGCCCGGCCGGTGCAGGAGAGGCGATACTTCGACGGGGTGCGTCTGCGCGCGAGCGACCCTGCCCAGAGGACCAACAGAAGCAGCGACAAGACCACACGGGCCTTGACACTGAGACACAGTCTCAATAGTTTTGCGTTTGGTTATTCGTGTGGTGCGGTCGGTCGCCAGCCACCTTGGGTTTCGGTTCATCGTTCGATCCTCGGCAGCCAGCCTTGTTCAAGGTCTCGTGTAGCGCCGGCGGTTGGCCGGGAAGGGTTTGGTCATGGCTCGCTTCTCATCGTCGCCGTCGCGCGGATTCACGCTCGTGGAGCTCCTCGTCGTCATCGGCATCATCGCCCTGCTGATCGCGATCCTGATGCCTGCGCTGAGCGCCGCGCGCCAGCAGGCGAAGTCGGTGGCGAGCCTCAGCAACCTTCGCCAGCTCGGGATCGGCCTGATCATGTACCGCAACGAGAACCGCGGGCTCTATCCAGTCGCGGCGTACGTCAGCTTGACCGATCGCCCGCGCTTCCGCTGGTCGGACGCGATCTACCCGTACATGAAGAACACCGAAGTGTACCTGAGTCCCCAACTCGACGAGACGGAGCGGCAGCGCATGAACAAGCCGTTCGCCCACACCTGCACCCAAACCGCCAACCCCGGCCTGCTCCCGGATACGATCTTCTGGGGCGGGTACGGCTACAACTGGCAGTACCTTGGCAATGGCCGTCAGCCGTCCGTCAGCGGCACGCCCATTCCGGTCTTCCAGGCCAAGGAAGGCGCACAGATCCGCGCGACGTCGCAGACGATCGCCATCGCCGACACCAAGGGCTCGCGCAACGGGGGGACGATGTTTGACCTGAAAGAAGGCACGTACGTCGTCGACCCGCCATTGCAATCGTCGAAGGACATGGGATCTCGCGGCAGCCGCAAATCCTCGGCCGATGCGGATGCGACGGGCAACTACGGATACACGGGCGGCAACGGGAGCACCGGCGTCGTCGTGCCCGAGCACCGCTCCACCCCCGCCGAGCGAAACCGCGGGCTCGTCAACGTCCTCTTCTGCGATGGCCACGGCGAGGCGCTGAAGCTCAAAGACCTCGATGACTCCAATGGCGACGGCGTCGTCGACAACGCCTACTGGAACGGCAAGTTCGACGCGACGCGGCGGTAAGTCTCGACCCCTCGTTTCGCGGCCTCGCTTGCGAGGCGCGGCCGGCGGCGCCGACGTTCATCCGGCGCGTTGGCGAAAAGGCCCGCTGGCCGCGCCCCGCAAGCGGGGCCGCTAAACGGTCATATCAA
>JBAUGM010000545.1:0-3629 GCA_049679725.1 Tepidisphaeraceae bacterium | reverse complement strand
GAGCTGGACGATGTCATCCCACGGCGCCGACGCGGGGCCACGCAGGCTCAGGCGCGCCAGCGCCTCGGCGGGAGTGTTGGGCTCCGCGGCCTTCGCCGCGCTGGCGAGGGCGGGTTTGATCGAGTTGGCGGAGATGCGCGTCATCGCGTTACTTGGTATAGCCAGTGGGCCAGGTTTGTCACGCCAATCGGGTGCGGCACGATGTGCCTCGACGTGCTAGAATCCGATTCAGGAGAGTCGCTCATGAACCTGTCTTTACCATCGCATGTCCAGAAGCTGATCGATGACAGAGTGAAATCAGGGAAGTACGGCACCGCTGAAGATGTCGTAGCGGCAGCGATTTCCAACCTGGATCAGCAAGAGGCATTCGGGGATTTTGAGCCGGGCGAGTTCGATCGATTGATCGAGGAAGGCGAACGGAGCGGGGACGCCCTCGATGGAGAGCAGGTCCTGGCTGAACTGAAGGCGCTGCGAGGTTCCGGACGCACGAAGGCCGGATGAGAAAACTTCGCATTCAGCCACGTGCCCGCCTCGACCTGCTCGAGATATGGCACCACATTGCTGGCGATAGCGTTGACGCGGCAAATCGCGTCGGGGAACGACTTGATGCTGCGATCCGCGGCTTGGTCGAGATGCCCGGCAAAGGCCATACGCGACCTGACGTTCGCGATACGGGGTTCCGTTTCTGGTCCGTCTTTTCCTACGTGATCGCGTACCGCTTCGACGATGCGACGCTGACGGTAGTTCGCGTGGTTCACGGCCGGCGCAACTTTCGCAAACTGTTTGGACGATAGTCCTATTCACCGCTCTGCCGGGTCACCGGCACCCCCGGCTCCGTCCAATTCGATTCGCCCAGGTCCAGCCGATACTTCCGCATTTTCTTGTAGAGCGTCGTCCGGTTGATATCCAGCTCGGCGGCGGTGTTCTGGCGGTTCCAGCTGTTGCGCGCGAGGGCCGCCTCGATGATGCGGCGCTCGGGGCCTTCCAGCGCCTGCTCCAGGGGCATGGGCGTATCGAACGATTCGCCCGCGCGCAACGCGGCGGGGCGGGGAGCATCGTAGAACTGCACGGGCTCGGGCAGGTCGTCCACGTCGATCTGCGGGCGGCGCGACAGCACCACGGCGCGCTCGATCGCGTTCTCCAGCTCGCGCACGTTGCCCGGCCAGTTGTATCGCTGCATCGACGACATCGCGGCCTCGCTGAACCCGACGACTTCGCGCCCGGTTTCCTGCGCGAACTTGCGGAGGAAGTGGCCGGCGAGCAGCGGGATGTCGCTCAATCGTTCGCGCAGGCTGGGCATGCGAACCGTCACCACGTTGACGCGGTAGTAGAGGTCCTGGCGGAACGTTCCGGCCGTCACGAGCTGGGCGAGGTCGACGTTGCTCGCCAGGAGCACGCGCACGTCGACCGTCTTCGTGTCGCTGCTGCCGACGGGCTCGAACGCGCGCTCCTGGAGCACGCGGAGCAGTTTCACCTGCATCGCCTGCGACGCGGAGTTGATCTCATCGAGGAAGATCGTCCCCCCGTCGGCGGCGAGGAAGCGGCCGGGCTTGTCGGCGATCGCGCCGGTGAAGGCGCCTTTCACGTGGCCGAAGAGTTCGGATTCGAGCAGCGTCTCCGGCAGTGCGCCGCAGGAGACTTCGATGAACGGCTTGTCCCGCCGTGGCGAGCGGTGGTGGATCGCGCGGGCGACGAGCGACTTGCCCGTGCCGCTCTCGCCGCTCATCAGCACCGTCGTTCGACTGTCGGCCACAGCGCCGACGAGGTCGAAGATCTTCAGCATCTTGTAGTCGTGCCCGACGATGTTCTCGAGCCCGAAGCGCAGGTCGAGCTGCTGCCGCAGCGTCTGGTTCTCGAACAGGAGGGACTGCTGGCGGACGGCTTTCTCAACCACGACGCGGATCTCGTCGTCGACGATCGGCTTGGTCAGGTAATCGAACGCGCCCATCTTCGTCGCCTCGACCGCGCCTTCGATCGAGCCGTAGCCGGTGATGACGATCGTCACAACGTGCGGGAAGCGCCGGCGGACGTCGCGCAGGAACTCCGTCGGCTTCACGCCGGGCATATTGATGTCGGCCAGCAGCAGCTCGGTCTGGCCGGCCTCGAGCTGACTTCTCGCATCGTCAGGGTTGTCGCTCGTCCTGACCTCGTACCCCTCGCGGCGGAGGAACTGGGAGAGCGACTGGAGGATGATCCGGTCCTCGTCGAGGATCAGCAGGCGCGGCTTGTGCGGCGTGTTGGCTTGAAGCATCGAATAGTTGCCAGTTGGTAGTTGCTAGTTGCCAGTAATGCAGGATGTTGCCCCGGGGCAACGCACGTCTATTCTGAACATCGGCACGAACCGATGATGCCGGTAAGCGACGCGGCAAATTGGCGCGGGGTGGTTCGAGATGGCTGGAATTGCCGATATCATTTGCCGGTTCGCCTTTATCGGACCGGCGACTGACGACGGACCACTGACAACTGACAACGGACGGAGCAGCAATGCGAGTTGGCGTACCGAAAGAGATCAAACCCGACGAGTACCGCGTCGCCATGATGCCGGTGGGCGTCGAGCTGATGGTGAAGAACGGCCACAAGGTGTTCGTCGAAACGCACGCTGGCGACGGCAGCGGGTTTGCGGACGACGATTACGCTAAGGCCGGCGCGATGATCGTGAACACGCACGAGGAAGCGTTTCAGAACGCGGACCTGATCGTCAAGGTGAAGGAACCGATGCCGACGGAGATCGGCCTGTTCCGTCCGGGGCAGGTCGTCTTCACGTACTTCCACCTCGCGGCTGCGCCCGAGTTGACGCAGGCGTGTGTCGAATCGGAGATCGTCGCGATCGCGTACGAGACGATCAAAGACAAAAAAGGCACGCTCCCGCTGCTCACGCCGATGAGCGAAATCGCGGGAAAGATGTCCATCCAGGAGGGGGCGAAGTACCTCGAAAAGCCGATGATGGGCCGCGGCATTTTGCTTGGCGGCGTGCCGGGCGTGGCGCCGGCGCACGTCGTCGTGCTGGGCGGCGGCGTCGTCGGCACGAACGCGGCCAAGGTGGCGGCGGGGTTGGGCGCGAACGTCGTCATCATGGACGTCAGCCTCGACCGGCTCCGCTACCTCGACGATGTGATGCCCGCCAACGTCCACACGATCTATTCCGATCCGCAGAACATCCGCGACGAGGTCCGCCGCGCGGATCTGGTCGTCGGGGCCGTCCTGATCCCCGGCGCGAAGGCGCCGCGCCTGGTGACCAAGTCCGACCTGAAGGACATGAAGAACGGCTCGGTGATCGTCGACGTCGCGATCGACCAAGGCGGCTGCATCGAGACGGCACGCCCGACGACGCACCAGAACCCGACGTACGTCGTCGACGGCGTCGTTCACTACTGCGTGACGAACATGCCCGGAGCCGTCGGCCGCACGAGCACGATCGCGCTGTGCAACGCGACGCTGCCGTACGCGCTGAAGATCGCCAGCAAGGGCTACGAAGCCGCGGCGGCGGAAGACGCCGGACTGGGCGAGGGCATCAACCTCGTCGGCGGGCGCGTGACGAACGCGGCGGTGGCGGAGTCGCTTCACATGAAACACCAGCCGCTGCGCGCCGCCAAGGGCGCAGCGTAACCCTTTCACGGCGGGGCAGAGCG